>JBEKVF010000071.1:0-8659 GCA_049514295.1 Acidimicrobiales bacterium | reverse complement strand
TAGGCGAACCCGTTCGCCAGCGTGAAGGCCAGCTCTTGGGCGGCGCTCGAACCTGCTTCGCGGATGTGGTAGCCGGATACCGACACCGGATGCCAGCGCGGCAGCTCTGCCGCGCAGAAGCGCATCACGTCAGTCACCAGGCGCACTGAGGGCCGCGGCGGGAACACGTACTCCTTCTGGGCCTGATATTCCTTCAAGATGTCGTTCTGGAGCGTGCCCGAGAGCGCCTTCCGCTCCACACCGGTCTGGTCCGCGACCGAGATGTACATGGCGAAGATCGGTGCGGCCGGCGAGTTGATCGTCATGGAGGTCGAGACCCGGCCGAGATCGATGCCGGCGAAGAGGGTCTCCATGTCGACCACCGTGTCGACTGCGACCCCGGCCCGGCCCACCTCGCCCTTGGCCCACGGGTCGTCCGAGTCGCGCCCGAGCAGCGTGGGCATGTCGAAGGCGGTCGAGAGCCCGTCCCCGCCGGCGCGCAGCAACTCCTTGAAGCGCCCGTTGGTGTCCTCGGCCGTTCCGAATCCCGCGAACTGGCGCATCGTCCACAGGCGCGAGCGGTACATGGACGCGTAGGGGCCCCTGGTATAGGGATACGTGCCGGGCAGCTCAGCACCCTCAGGCCCGTAGACGGGCTCGAGCGGCACGCCCGACATCGTTTCGAAGCGCGCCGGGCGAAGCGGTGAGCGGTCGAATTCCTCCTGCCAGGTTCGCCGGTCGGCCATCGAACAATGATACTTAAATGTCAAAGTAACTTGCCACAGCTCCTCAGTCGAAGTCTCCGGCGGCGCGGCGGAGGTCCGCCAAGAGATCGAAGAGGAGACGGGCCGACGAGGTGTCGACGCCCAGGTCTGCGAACAGCGACTGGTTCATGGCCTCCGTCGCCTCCAGGGCGGTGCGGCGTCCGTCGGCGGTCAACCATGCCAGCGTGCCCCGGCCGTCATCGGGGTTGGACCGCCGTGTCACGAGACCTCGAGCCTCCAGGCGGTCGACGGCATTGGTCACGCTCGCTGCGTTCACCTGCAGACGCTCTCCGATCTTCCCGAGCGGGAGCGCGCCCTGACTGGCAAACGAGAGGAGCATGAGGACCTCGTAGCGAGCGAAGGTGAGGTCGTAGGACCGCAAGGTTGCGTCGGCGCGGGTCAGAAAAACCTGCTGCAGGCGCATGATCGAGGTCACCAGAGCCATCGCCGGAGCCTGGTCCGGCCACCCGTGGACCTCCCACTGGCGCCGGGCCTCGGCGATCGGATCGAACGACAGTCGCTGGCTTTCGACCACGGTGGCACGCTAGATCGCGCCGCGAGGTGACCGGGTCGCTCGACGGGCGGGACGAAGCGATCACCGCTGCGGTGGAACGCCGAGAATTTCCCTCTCCCTATAGGAGAACTAAACCACATATTGAGTGGCGAGAATATGACTCGGCAACCAACCGGCCTTTTTCTCGGCGAGCAGGGTGTCTTCTGGCCTCTCCTCGCGATCCCAGGTCCCCAGGCGGGGAAGAGGCCTCCCGCAACACGTCGACCGCGCCAGAAACGCAATATCCAAAAACCAGAACGCCATAGTCCGTTCAAGACTCTTCGGTTATAGTGACCCGCGAGGGCGAGACAAGAGAGTAATCACTCACATGTTAACTTGGCTGTCTCACCTGGGCACGTGCGAAGCCTTAGCTCCTGCCGCAGAAACAGGTCGGACCGCAGCAGAGGCGTCGCACGGCGGAACTGAATAGCAAAGCGCGGCTGCGCTACAAGGGGGCGCCGGATGCTCGAATTCGTGATCGCCGGGCTGGTACTCGGTGGGATATACGCCATCGCGTCGGCTGGCCTGGTCATCACCTACACCGCTTCGGGCATCCTGAACTTCGCCTTCGGCGCGATGGCCTTCTTCATCGCTCGCTTCTATTACTTCCTCCACACCCAACAGAGCTGGGGCATCGCCCCCGCGGCGATCGTCGCCATCGGGCTGGCCGGGCCCCTCATGGGGGTGTTCCTCTACGCCGTCCTGTTCCGCCACCTGAGGTTCACCTCGCCCCTGATCAAGGTCGTGGCGACGGTGGGGCTCCTGGTTGCCATTCCCGCGCTCGCCACGATCATCTTCGGTTCGGGCGCCATCCTCTCGGCACCCGGGCTGGCGCCAGAGCCCGTGCACGTCTACCAGTTCCTGGGCGTTCCGGTCACCCTGGACCAGATCATCGTCTATATCTGTGTCGTCGCCACGGTGGTGGTGGGTGCAGTCGTCCTGCGCTACACCGAAGTCGGCCTCAAGGTGCGGGCCATGGTCGACTCGCCGGCCATGACCGACCTCTCGGGCACGAATCCCGATGCCGTCTCCGCCGGGGTGTGGGCGGTCAGCGTCTTCTTCGCGGGGCTGACCGGCGTCCTGGCCGCGCCCATCATCGGGCTCGATGCCACGAACTTCACGCTGCTCATCGCGGCCGCGTTCGCCGCCGTCGTCGCGGCGAAGTTGCGCAGCCTGCCGATCGCAGTGGGCGTCGGGCTCCTCATGGGCATCGCCACCTCGCTTGCCCAGCGCTACCTGCCGCCGAGCAGCCAATGGACCGGCGAGATCATCGACGCCATCCCCTTCATCGTCATCGCCCTGGTGCTGCTCTACAACCTCGTGCGGCGCGGGCGCGTCGGCGAGATCGAAGGCATCGGGGGCGCCCTCGACCGGGCCATCACCCCCCAGGGGGAGAGCCGCCTGGCCGGCTCGACCAGCAGCGCCCTCGAGACCGGGTCGCTCTCTTTGGTCAGCAAGTATGCGGGCCCGCTCGTGCTCATCATCGCCGCGGCCGCACTCCCCCTCATTGTGCAGGGCTACTGGGTCGGCCTCATGGCCCAGGCCTTCGCCTACGCCGTCATCTTCTTGTCGTGGACGCTGGTCACCGGCGAAGGGGGCATGCTCTGGCTCTGCCAGATCACCTTCGCGGGGATCGGCGCCATCACAGCCGCTGAGCTGGCCACCACCCACGGCTGGCCCGTGCTGGCCGCAGTCCTGGCCGGTGGTGTGATCGCCATGGTCATCGGGCTCGTCGTCGGCCTCTTGAGCATCCGGCTCGGCGATCTCTACGTCGCACTCGTCACGCTGACCTTCGGGCTCCTCGTCGAGAACCTGGTCTTCACCCTGCCGAGGTTCGTCAACAGCGGGCTGGGTCTGACGCTGAACCGTCCGAGCTTCGCGACGTCCGACCGTGCCTACGCATATTTGTGCCTGGCCGCATTTGTCATCGTGGCGCTATTCATCTTGAACTACCGCCGTTCGACTTCGGGGCTGGCCATGAACGCGGTGCGCTGGAGTGATGCGGGCGCCAGGACGACCGGCGTGAGCGTGGTGCAGATGAAGGTGACGGTGGCCGCACTGGGCGCTCTGGTGGCCGGCATCGGCGGAGGGCTGCTGGCCGTGGCGCAGACCTCCATCGTGCCCAACGAGTTCGACACCTTCCTCGGTGTCGTGTGGCTCGCGGTCCTGGTCACCATCGGCATACGCTCGACCGCGGCGGCGTTGGTGGCCGGGATCTCCTTCGTCATGCTGCCCGCGCTCGCCCAGGCCTACCTCCCGAGCTGGACGGGCAACGTCCCGGCGCTCCTCTTCGGCCTTGGCGCCATTTCCGTCGCCAAGTTCCCCGAGGGGGTGCTCGCCGAGCAAAGCCGGCGATTCCGGGGGCAGCTGTTGCGGCTGGCCGACCGCCAGCGGACGCCCTTCGTCGTCGACACCCTCTCGCCTGACCCGGCTCCCATCGACAACGTGGTCGGAGGCGACCACGGCGCTCCCGAGGCTGCCGTGGTCGTGGGGAAGGTGCCGTGACGTCGACCCAGGCCGAGGTCGTCGCCGAGGTGCCGGTGCTCTTGGCCCGTGGCATCACCGTCCGGTTCGGTGGCCTCAACGCCCTCTCCAACGTCGACCTCGACGTTGCGCCCAGCAGCATCGCGGGACTCGTGGGGCCCAATGGTGCCGGAAAGACCACGATGCTCGCCGTGCTGTCGGGGCTCCTGCGGCCCACGCAGGGTCGTGTCTGGTTACGCGGTAAGGACGTCACCGAGGCCAGCGCGCAAGCACGCGCCCGGAGCGGTCTGGCCCGCACCTTCCAGCAGCCCGAACTGTTCCTGGGATTGACCGTCCGCGAGCACCTCGTCCTGGCGGACCGGGTGCACTTCACCCCGCGCCGGCTCTGGCGCGACATGGTGGACCCGCGCTCCCTCATGCCGGCCTCGAGTGACGAGAACGAGCGGGTGGATGGTCTGCTCGAACTGCTCAACCTCACGAGAGTGGCCAAGGCTCCGGTCGCGGCCTTGCCGCTCGGGGTCTGCCGCCTCGTCGAGGTGGGTCGGGCCCTGGCCAGCCAGCCACACGTGATCCTGCTGGACGAGCCCCTCTCCGGGCTCGACATGAAAGCATCGGAGAACCTGCTGTCCGTCTTCCAAAGGGTCGTGAAGCAGACCGACCGGGACGTGTCGCTCCTACTCGTGGAGCATGACGTCGCGGCGGTCCTGGCCTTGTCGAATTGGATCTTCGTTCTCGACTTCGGTGAGCGCATCGCCGCGGACATCCCCGAGGAGATCCGCAGGGACCCGGCGGTCCGATCCGCGTACCTCGGCGACGAGGAATTGGTCCATAGCGAACCGGTGGCTCCTGCCGGCGGTGGCCGGGACGTCATTGAGCCATGAGCGAGCCCATCCTCAAGATCGAGGACCTCGATGTCCGCTACGCCACGTCCCAGGCGCTATTCGGGGTCTCGACCGACGTGGCCCCGGGAGCGGTTCTTGCCGTGCTGGGCGCGAACGGCGCTGGAAAGAGCACCCTGGCGCGTGCAATCTCGGGCCTCGTGCCGCCCTTCGGCGGGCGGATCTTCTTCGACGGCCGCGACATCACCGGGAAGTCCGCACACCATGTTCGGAAGCTGGGCCTGACCTACATCCCCGAAGGGCGCGGCGTCTTCCCGGGCCTCTCGGTCCTCGACAATCTCAAGATGGCGGTCGCCCAGGAGAAGCGGCCCCAACGGGCTCCGGCCATCGATCGGGCGATCGAGATGTTCCCGGTGCTCGGCTCCCGGAGAACGCAACTCGCCGGCAGCCTCTCCGGTGGCGAGCAGCAGATGCTGGCACTGGCCCGGGCGGTTGCGGTCCTCCCCAAGCTCATCATCGCCGACGAGATGTCCCTCGGCCTGGCGCCCCAGATCGTCGAGTCGGTGTTTCAGAGCCTCGAGGAGACACGCCGGTCCGGCGTCACCATCGTCTTGAGCGAGCAGTTCGTGCACCGAGCTTTGTCATTGGCTGACACTTGCGTGATCCTCACCCGCGGCCGGGTCGGTTGGTCAGGTCGTGCGTCCGAAGCGGGCACGGAGATCATCGACCGCTATCTGGGCGACGCCGACCACCCGGCGTCCGCGACACCATCGTGAAAGTCGAGGAGGGTGCGGCTGATCGAATGGGGTGACTGAAATCGGGATTGTTTGATCGCTACGCTTCGCCGCTTGGCGATGGGGCGTAGCCCTATTGAGTGGCCTGTGACGCTGCTCTTCATTCAGAGGAACGTTTGCGTTCCTGGGAGGAATTGGATAACAGATGATGAGCTCTCGGTTCTTGAAGGTGTCAGTTGCGTTCACCGCGCTGATCGGTCTTCTAACCGCTTTTTCCAGTGTGGTCGCCACTCAGGCTTCGGCAACGGCCTCGCCGATCACCCTGGCCTACATCACTTCGCTCACCGGCCCTGGGGCGTCTGAGGACGCCGGATCACAGGCGGGATTTCTCGCGCGGATCGACGAGCAGAATGCGATGGGCGGGGTGAACGGACACAAGCTCGTGCCGTTGGTGATCGACGACCAGACCAGTCCGACCGTCATCGCGACCGCGGTCCAGGATGCCCTGTCGAAGGGTGTATTCGGCATCGTGTCGCAGAGTGCGCTCTTCTTCCTCGCCGACAAGTACCCCCAAGAGCAGGGCGTCCCGGTCACCGGCTCCTACGACGACGGTCCGGAGTGGGGTACCCAGCCCTTCACCAACATGTTCGCGTCCGACCACGGGAGCGTCGACCCCAAGTACCCGGTCGACACATTGGTTGGCTCGTTCCTCAAGACACATGGGGGCACGGTCATCGGGACGTACGGCTACGGCATCTCCCCGTCGTCCGCCTCCTCGGCCAGGGGAGCCGCAGAGTCGTTCCAAGATGCCGGCGGAAAAATCGGCGTCGAAGATCTGACCGTCCCCTTCGGCGGTGCGGACTTCACGTCGGCGGCGCTCATCGCCAAGCAGGACGGGGTGAACGCGATGACCCCGAGCATGGACGACAACTCGAACTTCGCACTCGCCACGGCGCTGGAGCAGGCCGGCGTGAAGCTCAAGGCCGCTCTCTTCGCTACCGGCTACGAGCCATCCGTGATCAACTCACCGGTCTGGTCCACGCTGCAGGGCGACTACTTCCTCAGCGCCTTCCGCCCGTGGTCGCTGCCCAACGCCGGCACGGAGCAGGAGCAGGCTGCGTTGGAGAAGTACGCCCACTTGACCAAGAGCCAGTTCGCGACCTTCGGCGAGACCGAGTCGTGGCTGGGCGCGGACCTCATGATCAAGGGCCTGCAGATGGCCGGGTCCAACCCGACGCGGGCGACCGTGATCAAGGATCTCCGCAGCATCAAGGCCTACAACGGGAACGGTCTCCTGCCGATCACCATCAACTACTCGACCATCTTCGGTCATGACCCGGCGAACTGCGCGTGGGTCATGAAGGCGACCAAGACCGGGTTCGTTCCCGTCTCGTCCCAGCCGTTCTGCGGCCACGACGTCGCGGGGACCACAACCCTGTCGGGGTCGTAATCGAACGTCGCTGCATTGGTCAGCGTCATGGCGGCAGGTCGTCCAGCGCCCATGGGGATTGCCGGAAGGCTGGCGTCTGACGCTGGCCGTGTGGCGTTGTGATGAAGAGGATTTCTGTAGAGACAAGGTGGCAATGGTCCGGGAGGTGGGAAACGCGTGACAGTGGGAATCGTCACCGGAGCGGCACGAGGAATGGGGCGGGCATGCGCCACACGAATGTCGAACCTGGTCGACGATGTTCTCCTCGTTGACATCGACGAACCGAGCCTCGTCGGAGCGGCGAAGGAGCTCAGAGAAGAGAGCGGAGGGGCGGGCATCGAACCCTTCCCCCTCGACATCACGGACAGCGACGGCGTGGCGCGGCTTGCCTCTCGAGCATCAGAGTTGGGTGTGTTGCGCGCCGTTGCCCATGCGGCGGGCGTCTCGCCGACAATGGCAGATTGGCGACGGGTCTTCGAGATCGATCTCGTGGCGACCGCAATGCTGACGGAGGTGCTGTGGCCGCTCGCAACGCAAGGCACCGCCCTCGTCTGCTTCGCGTCGATGGCGCCGCTGCTCGCTGCGGGCCAAATGGATCCGGCGCACGATGCCGTGCTCGACAACCCCCTCGACGCCGAGTTCCTGGACCGCATCAGCGCCGAGCTCGGGCCCGAGATCGAGGACCCGGGCATGGCCTATACCTGGGCGAAGAGAGGTGTGCACCGCCTGGTTCGAAGGGAGGCCGTGCGCTTCGGCCGGGTCGGTGCCCGGGTCTGCTCGGTGTCACCCGGCATCATCGATACCCCCATGGGTCGTCAGGAGGCGGCGGCTCGCCCGACCAACAACCAGCTGGTGCAACTGACCCCCCTGGGCCGCGAGGGTCGGCCTGAGGAGGTTGCGGCTGCGGTGGCCTTCCTCTTGTCCGACAACGCCAGCTTCGTCAACGGGATCGATGTCCCCGTTGACGGCGGCGTCATCGCTGCCATTGCCACCCGCCAGCCGGCCCGCCCGTAGGACCAGCGGGCCGCCATCCCACCGTAGGCGCGACCTCAGGACGGGAGGTCGGATGGAATCCAGCTCGGCTGTCGCTTCTCCATGAACGCCTTCATCCCCTCCCGGGGCTCCGGTGAACTCTCCAGCGCCCCGAACATCGTCTGGTAGTCGATCACGCCGTAGCGCTCGTTGAGCATGCGCTTCACGTGGGCACGGGCCTCGGGCGCCGTCCGCAGGATCTGCCTGGCCGCGTCAAGCGCGGCCGCACGCAGCCCTTCGTGCGGCACGACTCGTGAGATCACCCCGAGCCGCTGTGCCTCCGCGGCGTCGAAGACCCGCGCCGACAACAGCAGATCGCGGGCGACCGCGACGCCGACGTGGGCCGGCAATGCCGCGGCATACGTGGCGTCGGGGATCCCGCGCAGGAGCTCCGGCACGCGGAAGGTGGCCCGGTCACTGGCCACCGCGATGTCGGCCATCATGGCGATCAGGAGGCCGCCGGCCTGGCAGATGCCATTGACTGCGGCAACCACGGGCGCCCGGCTCTCCCGTATGGCGCCGAATGGGAGGATCTCGAACCCGAGGTCGTCCGGCACCGAGTCCCCGGGTTCCGCGCGTCCACCGAGATCGCCGCCCGGAGCGAACACGTCGCCGGTGCCGGTGATGATCAGCGCCGCGAGGTCGGGATCCGTGTTCACGAGTCGCACGGCTCGCTTGATACCGAAGTACATGGCGGGCGTGAGTGCATTCCTTGCGGTTGGCCGGTCGATCACGCACCATGCGATCGGACCGTCACGCTCGAGACGAAGCCCCGCCGCGCCAAGCTCATTTTCCATCGATTCTTCTCCCCTCTGACCTGTCTCGTTCGTATCCTGGTCGCGTTG
>JBEKVF010000070.1:0-8690 GCA_049514295.1 Acidimicrobiales bacterium | reverse complement strand
GCCGGTCGGGTGCTCGACCACCTGCAGGACTGCCTCTCGGGGCACTTCGACGTGGCGCACTCGACGCTGCAGTTCGAGTCGGCCGGGCACATCGAGCACGAGCTGGGGGGGCACGCCTGATCCGGTTTCAGCGCCCCGGGGGATCGATGGCCGCCACGAGCTCCACGTGCTCGGTCATGGGGAAGATGTCGAAGGCGCGCAGTTCGGCGAGGTGCCAGCCCTCATCGAGCAGGGCCCGCAGGTCCCGCGCGAAGGACGACGGGTCGCAGGAGACGTAGACCAGCCGCCGGAGGGTGGCGTGCGCAGCCAGCGCCCGTGCCACCTCGGTGCCGGCGCCCTCCCGGGCGGGGTCGAGCACGACGACGTCGGGGCGACCGATGCCGGACGCGACCAGGCGGGGGGTCACCTCGGTCCGGGTCACCCGCAGGTTCGGGAGGCCGCCGGCGTTGTGGCGCGCGTCCGCGCAGGCGCGCGCGTCACGTTCGACCGCGAGGACCGAGCCGTCGGGGCCCACCGCCTCGGCCAGCGGGACGGAGAAGAGGCCCGCGCCGGCGTACAGGTCGACCACCGACGCACCGCCGCAGTCGCCGGCCATGGCGAGGACCGCATGCAGGAGCGCCTCCGCCGCACCGGTGTGGACCTGCCAGAAGACCCCGGCCGAGACCCGGTAGGTGCGGCCACCTACCGTGGCGTGCACGGCTCCCGGCTGCCGCCGCACCGTGCGGCGCACCACGACGCCGGTGCCGATGTCGGGCAGGCGCGGCGCCCCCCGCCCCTTCGGTGTGACCGAGACCAGCGCCTCACCGTGCCGCGTGCCCGTGACGACCTCGAGGTGGGCGACGCCGGGCCACCGGGTGGTCAGCGCACCGGTGGCCGCCACGGCCGGGCTGGCGATCGGGCATGCGTCCACGTGTTCGAGCTCGTGGGAGCGGTGCTTGCGGAAGCCGACGGCACCGTGCTCGTCCACCGCGAGGCGCACCCGGCTGCGCCAACCGAGGCCACCAGTGTCGCCGGCCACCGGCTCCACCTCGACCGCGCGCTCCACGCCGGCGACCCGCGCCAGCTGCTCGGCCACGCGGAAGGCCTTGAGGCGTCGCTGCGCTTCGAGCTTCACGTGCTGGAAGTCGCAGCCGCCGCAGCGCCCCGGTCCGGCATGCGGGCAGGGTGGGGGGACCCGGTCGGCCGACGGCGTCAGGATCTCCACGGCGTCGGCCCGCAGGTAGGAGGTGGTGGAGGCCGTGACCAGGGCCACCACCCGCTCGCCGGGGAGGGAGTGGCGCACGAAGACGACCCGCCCGTCGGGCGCCCGGGCGACGCAGCCGCCGCCGGCGGCGATGGCGCCGACCTCGAGCTCGAGGAGTCCCGTGTCACCCGGGGTCGTCATGGGGGCAGCGTACGGCGGCACAATGGCCAAGATTTCCCGTGCCGGTGTCGATCCGAGCGGTGCCCGATCGTCGTACCAACCCACAGAGGAGGACCGATGCGATACCTGTTGCCTTGCCGGGAACGAGAGCCAGATGCAGAGCGCCACGCCCGAGGAGGGCGAGGCGATGACGAACGAGTACGCCGAGTTCGGGAAGACGATGGCCGAGCGGGGCGTGCTCCAGGGCGGCGAGCGGCTGCGCTCGGTGAGCGACGCCACCACGGTGCGGGTGCGCAACGGCGAGGTGCTGGCCACCGACGGCCCCTTCGCCGAGACCAAGGAGCAGCTGGGCGGCTACTACGTCGTCGAGTGCAAGGACCTCGACGAGGCCAGTTCCCCGGCGCCATCGAGGTGAGGCCGATCTGGGAGATGTGACGGCCGAGGTCGAGGCCGCCGTCGCCGATGCGTTCCACGCCGAATGGGGCAGGGTCGTCGCGACCCTGGTCCAGCTCACCGGCGACTGGGACCTGGCCGAGGAGCGCGCGCAGAATGCCTTCGCGACAGCGCTGGAGCGCTGGCCCCGCGACGGCATCCGGCGCCCGGCTCACCACGGTGGCCCGCAACCGCGCCATCGACCGGGCCGAGATCGCCGCGCTCTACGACCGGCCGTTCGAGATGGTCCCATCGGCGGTGATTCAGCTCAACCGCGCCGTGGCCGCGTCCCTGTCCGAGGGGCCCGAGGCCCTATCCCACCGGACGGTCTGCGCGACTACTACCTGCTGCCGGCGGCGCGTGGGGACATGCTGCGCCGCCTCGACCGCCGTTCCGAGGCGGCCGAGGCCTACCGGAAGGCCCACGACCTGGCGGGCACGGATGCGGAGCGCCACTCCATCGAGCGCCGCCGGCGCGAGGTGTCGGCCTGACGCCGGTTTGACAGGCCGGGGCGCCGTTGTAATCGTCTCGCCCGGACCGCCGTCTCCATGGCGGGACGAGAACCGAGAGGACGGCTGAACCATGTTGCAGGACAGAGTGACGATCATCACCGGGGGTGGGCGGGGCATCGGCCGTGAGCACGCCCTCCTGTTCGCGTCACTGGGGGCCAAGGTCGTGGTCAACGACCTGGGCGGAGCGGTCGACGGCTCGGGCGCGGACGTCTCGGCGGCACAGTCTGTGGTCGACGAGATCACGGCCGCCGGCGGCCAGGCGGTGGCCAACACCGACAGCGTGAGCTCCTTCGACGGGGCGAAGGCGATCGTCGACCAGGCCGTCTCCACCTTCGGCGACCTCCACGTCGTGGTCAACAACGCCGGGATCCTGCGCGACCGGATGCTCGTGTCCATGAGCGAGCAGGACTTCGACGACGTCATCGCGGTCCACCTCAAGGGCACCTTCAACATCACCCGGCACGCGGCGGGCTACTGGCGCGAGGCGGCCAAGAGCGGGACCGTGACCGACCGCGCCATCGTGAACACGAGCTCGGGCGCCGGTCTGCACGGCAACGTCGGCCAGACCAACTACTCGGCCGCCAAGGCGGGCATCGCCGCCATGACCGTCGTGAACGCGATGGAGCTGCACCGCTACGGCGTCCGGGCCAACTGCATCGCCCCGGTGGCCCGCACGAGGCTCACGCTGCAGACCCCGGGGATGAGCGACTCCATGGAGCAGCACGTGTTCGACCCCGAGTGCGTCTCGCCGCTCGTCGCCGTACTGGCGTCCGAGACCTGCCCGTTCAACGGCCAGGTCTTCAGCGTGTACGGCGGGTCGGTGGGGATTTACGCCGGGTGGTCGATCGCCGAGTCGGTCGAGACCGACGACCGCTGGACCCCCGAGACGTTGGCGGCGGCCATGGACAAGCTGCCCCGGACGGTCGAGGTCAACAGCCAGATCGCCGAGCTCGTCAAGCACATGGGGCGCTGACAGGCCGGCGACCGACGCCATGACGGCGGCCGGTGCCGGGCCCAGTCGGGAACTGACCGAGATCTTGGCTCTCGTCCCGCCGGACTTCGCCGACCCGGGGGCCGACTACCGGGCCGTGCGGGCGATGATGGCGCCGTTCCACGGGCACCCGGTGCCGCCGCATGTCAGCGTCACCGAGTCGGTGCTCGGCGGGGTGCGCTGCGCCTGGTACGACGACGACCGCTCCCCGCGACGGGAGCGGGTCGTCTTCCACTGCCACGGGGGCGGCCTGGTGTCGTGCCCGCTCGACGACTACCACTTCTACGGGGCCATGCTCGCCGAGCAGCTCCAGGCGAGGGTCGTCATGGCGGACTACCGCCTGGCGCCCGAGCACACGTTCCCCGCCGCGCACGAGGACTGCCTGGCCGCCTACCGCGGCCTGCTGTCGGGCGGGGTAGCGCCGGGGCGGGTGGTGGTCAGTGGCGACTCCTGCGGCGGGCTGCTCGGGCTCGGCACGCTCGTCGCGGCCCGTGACGCGGGCCTGCCGCCGCCGGCCTGCTTCGTGTCGATCTCGGGCTGGTTCGACCTCTCGGTGGCGGTTCCCGCGAGCGCCGGGGCCCCCGATCCCTTCCTCAGCGCCGAGTGGGTGCGCACCCGCGGCCGGGAGTACGTCGCGGGGAGCGTGGCGCTCGACGACCCGCGCGTGTCGCCCGCCTACGCCGACCTGTCGGGTCTGCCGCCGCTCTACCTGCCGGTGGGCGAGCTCGACACGCTGCGTGAGGGCGTCGTGGCCCTGGCGGCGTCGGCCCTGCGAGCCGGGGTCGCAGTGACCCTGGAGTCGTGGCCCGGCATGGTGCACGGCTGGCAGGGCCTGGTGAGCGCCGGCGTGCCGGAGGCGCTGGCGTGGTTCGCGCGGGCCCGGCGGTACCTCGACAGCGCTGTCGCCGCGCCGGGCTAGTTCACGATGTCGATCGGGGTCCCGGGCGGGATCACGGAGAGCTGGGCCAGGTCGGCGTCGTGCAGCCGGATGCACCCGTGCGAGATCGCGGCGCCCGAGGTCCCGATGAGCGAGTCGTCGTAGGAGTCGATGGGTCCGTGGATGCCGATGACGGCGTCGCCCGAGTTCTCCCAGTCGGCGATGGCGTCGGAGTGGTCGGACGTGACGAGGACGAACGGCCCGTAGCCGGGGCTGGGCGGCGGGTACTGCATGGTCATGAAGTAATTGCCCGGCGGGGTGGGGTCGTCGGGCGCACCGATGCCGGCCGGGAAGTCGAGGATCTGCGTGCCGCCGTCGAACACGGTCAGGTGCATGGTGGCGAGGTTGACCACGATGGCGTACGGGGTGTCCCCGAGCGTGACGTCGCTCTGCTGTACCCAGGTGGTCGAGCCGTTGGGCCGCTGGGCGAGCCGCACCTCGAGCCAGCCGGGCTGGGACGCGATGACGGGCAGGATGGACGGGTACCCGAACCAGGAGCCGGGCACCGTCGCGTTCGACGGCTGGCCGGGTGCCGGGTAGCCCGGGATGGCGCCGTGGGTGGTGGCGACGAGCGTGTCGCCCGGCGGCGCGGTGGCCGCGGCCACGGCGGGCGCCGTCGGGACCGTCGCCGTGGGGGCGGGGGCGTCGTGGTGCGCCGGGGGCGGTGCGGCGGACGGCGCGCTGGTCGCCAGGCCGAAGGCGGCGATCATCAGGGCCACTGCGCCCACCATCAGGGCCACTGCGCCCACCGCCACCGTGATCCGCCGCCGACTCCGACCCATATGGCGGCCAATCGTACCGGCCGCCTCGGGGTGCGAGGATTCGGGTCATGGCCGACCGACAGGGCATCTCCTCGGGCTCGCCGTTCGAGCCCCCCATCGGGTTCAGCCGGGCGCTGAGGGTGGGGGGCCGGGTGCTCGTCTCAGGGACGGGGCCGGTGCTGCCGGAGGGCGGGTGCCCCGACGGCGCGGGCGCGCAGGCGCGGCGGTGCTTCGAGATCATTCAGGCCGCGCTGGCCGAGGCGGGTGCGGGGCTGGACGACATCGTGCGGACCCGCATGTACATCACCTCCGCCGGGGACGCCGCGGCCGTCGGCGGGGTCCACGGTGAGCTGCTCGGGCACGTGCGACCCGCTGCCACCATGGTCGTGGTGGCCGGGCTGCTGGACCCGGCCTGGAGGGTGGAGATCGAAGCCGAGGCGGTGCTGCCCTGATTACGAGGCGAGACCCGCCACGGTGGCGGCCACGATGTTGGCCCCGCGCAGGTCGCCGACGAGGCCGGACTCCATGCGGTTCATCACGTAGCAGACGACGAGCTCGGCGTCCTGGTCGATGATGACGACCGAGCCGCCGTAGCCGCCCCAGTAGCAGGCACGCGGGCCGAGCGGCATGTCCGGCGGGTTGCTCAGGCCGTAGCCCATCCCTATGCGCTCGGGGACGCCGAGCACCTTGTCGACGCCCTCCGCCTGCACCTCGAAGATGGCGTCGGTGCCCTCGGCCGACAGCAGGCGGACACCGCGCGCCTCGCCGCGTCCAGCGACGATCGACTGGACGGCGGCCACCGAGCGGGCGTTGCCCTGGCCGTTGGCAGCGGGGATCTCGGCGTGGCGCCACCAGGCGTGATGGGCCATCGTGGCGTCGATGGGCGGGTTCCCGAACGTCTTGAGCATGAGCTCGGAGACCTGGCCCGCCATGGCTTCGATGTCGATCGGCGGTGGCGGGATGACGTTTGACACGCGGTGGTCCTCGCTCTCGGAGAGGCCGATGTGGAAGTCCGCATCGAGCGGCGTGGCCACCTCGCGGGCGAACCAGCGGCCGATCGACTCGCCGGTGATGCGGCGGACGATCTCGCCGATCAGGTAGCCCTGCGTCACGGCGTGGTACCCCGAGCCGCTCCCGGGCTCCCACCACGGCGCCTGGGCGGCCAGGAGCGAGGTGCACTTCTCCCAGTCCGCCAGGTCCTTGGCCACCAGGGGCTCGTCCCAGCCGGACAGACCGGCGGTGTGCCCCATCACGTGGCGCACCTCAATGTGCTCCTTGCCGTTGGGGGCGAACTCGGGCCAGTAGGTGGCCACGGGGGCGTGGAAGTCGAGCTCGCCCCGGTCGTGCAGCATGAGCGCGCAGAGGAACGTCATCGTCTTGGTGGTCGACCACACGTTGGTGATGGTGTCGCGCTCCCAGGGCCTCGTCTTCTCGGCGTCGGCCCAGCCGCCCCAGATGTCGACCAGGGGCTCGCCACCCAGGAAGACCGCGACGGACGCACCAAGGTCGGCGCCGCTCTCCAGCTGGTCGGCGAGCGTCAAGCGGACGGCGTCGAAGCGTGGCTCGCAGGTCCCCTGCACCTCTGTCACCTCTGCCATGGGGCCCCCTTCTCGACGGTCCGCGGTGACGGACCTCGTGGCACCGCGTCGAGCGCAACCTATTGAGCCGCGGGGGCCGGCGCCAGCCGGGGTTGCCGGTGCAACGCCGGAGGGGGGTCGGTAACGTCGGTGTGTGCAGCACGTGGACGCGGTCGTGGTGGGCTCGGGGCCCAACGGCCTGGCCGCCGCGCTCACGTTGGCCCGGGCCGGGCACGGGGTCGAGGTGTACGAGGGCGCGCCGACCGTCGGTGGTGGGACACGCACCGAGGAGCTGACGCTGGAGGGGTTCCGCCACGACGTCTGCTCGGCGGTGCACCCGGCGTTGGTGGCCTCGCCCTTCTTCCGCTCCCTCGACCTGCGCGACCTCGGCGTCGTGCTGCGCCAGCCCGAGGTGGCCTTCGCCCAGCCGCTGGGGGGCGGGCGGGCCGCCGCCCTCTACCGGAGCGTCGAGGAAACGGCGTCGCACCTGGGTGGGGACGCGGCGGCGTACCGGCAGCTCGTGGGACCACTGGTCGACTGGCTCGACCGGATCGTCCCCTACGTCATGGGCCCCATGCGGGGCATGCCCCGCGACCCGCTCGCGCTGGCCCGCTTCGCCCTGGTCGGCACGCCGTCGGTCCGCCACGCGACAAGGGGCTTCTCCACGGACGCGGCGCGTGCGCTGCTGGCCGGCGCGGCGGCGCACTCCATGGAGCCGCTCACGGCGCCGCTGACGGCGGCGTTCGGCCTGCTGCTCACGGCGATGGGGCACGGCGTGGGCTGGCCTGTCGTCGAGGGCGGCAGCGCCGCCATCACGGTCGGGCTGGCGAGCGAGGTACGCCGTCTGGGCGGCGTGGTGCACACGGGCCGCTGGGTCACCTCGCTGTCCGAGCTCCCGCCGGCGCGCGCCGTGCTGCTCGACGTCACACCGCGCCAATTCATCCGTCTGGCCGGCACTCGCCTGTCGGCGCGAGCGGGCCGCCCGTGGGCCCGCTTCCGCCCTGGGCCCGGGGCCTGCAAGGTGGACTGGGCCCTCGACGGCCCGGTGCCGTGGAGCGCCGAGAGCTGCCGGCGCACCGTGACCGTCCACGTGGGCGGCACCTTCGAGGAGGTGGCGCGCGCCGAGGCCCAGGTGCGCTCGGGGCGGCATCCGGAAGATCCCTTCGTCCTGATCGCCCAGCCCGGCATCGTCGACCCGACGCGCGCACCGGCCGGACGGCAGACGCTGTGGGGGTACTGCCACGTGCCGAACGGCTCGGACGTCGACATGACCGAGCGAATGGAGGCGCAGATCGAGCGGTTCGCGCCGGGTTTCCGGGACCGGGTGCTGGCCCGAGCGGTGCGCACGGCCGCGGAGGCCGAGTCGCACAACCCGAACCTGCTGGGCGGCGACGTCAACGGTGGCGCGGCCACACTGCGCCAGACCGTGTTCCGGCCGGTGCCGCGTTGGAACCCGTACCGGACGCCGCTCGACGGTGTGTATCTCTGCTCGGCCTCGACGCCCCCGGGAGGTGGTGTCCACGGCATGTGCGGGGTGTCGGCGGCAGAGGTGGCGCTGCGGGAGCGATTCTCCTAGGACGGCGACGGTGACGGAGCGGTCATCAGTCCGCCGGCGCCGGCGCCGGTGCGGTGCTCAGGCTGCGGTGGTCGCGCCGGTCAGGCGGACGAGGAGGTGCCAGGCCTCGATCTCGTCGGCGACGCACGACTTGAAGTCACCCTGCGAGACGACGTAGCGCAGCCAGCACGGGTGGATCCGCAGCGTGTGGGAGCGGGTGCCCGGTTCCGGGACGACCTCGATGTTGTCGACGTCGCTGGTGAGCTCGTAGCGCCAGTCGGCGTCGGCGTGCGAGCGGTTGGCCGCGGCGATGAGCTGCCTGACCATCTGCTCGGCGATCTCGAGACTGTGCGTCATCGGTTTCTCCCCGTTGTACTGCTCGTTGCCACGCCCGGTGCTCGACCGGGTGTCCACCGTGGCTGCCCGGCGCTCCGTGGTCCCATGGCCCGATGCACAGGACAACAACTGCACAACAGGATGACGGGTGCAGGGTGATCCTGCGGCGCAGCGGGGTTGCGATCGCGGTGCGGCGGCGGCGGCGGGGGCGGGGGCGGGGCGATCA
>JBEKVF010000069.1:0-8822 GCA_049514295.1 Acidimicrobiales bacterium | reverse complement strand
GTTGGAACCTCAACTGGAGCTACAACTGCTCGAATTTTGGCAGCACCGGCCTTTTCCAGGAGTTCATAACTGGATACGGCAGCGCGCAAGGCACGTTCGATGCTGGCCTGAATGAGTCAAACGCCAGCGGGTCGGGGTGACGGGGGTTCGCCTCCATGATCTCCGGCATTACGTGGCCACGCGTCTTCTCGCCGCTGGTGTCGACGTGCGCACCGTTGCTGGCCGACTGGGTCATCGGAATCCGAGCACGACCCTCAACGTCTACTCGCACTTCGTCCCAGAGGCTGATCAAGAAGCGGCGGAAACGCTTGGGCGGATCTTCGAAGACGCCGCCGGTCCGGCTTATGACTAACCAGGAGCAAGCAGTCCGCGACGTAGGGGAGCGACTCACCGGCTTTCCGAAACTGCCTCGGTACGCCGGGACGGAGAGCAGTGTCACGTATAGCCTCAACCGACGTGGCTCTGACGGCAGCACAGATGCAACGGATACTCAGCCTCCGGGGCAAGCTACGTACGAATGTCCCCGACGAGCCGCCCGACCCGACCGAGCTACGCTCCATCTCGACCGGGTGCTGGCTCGAGGTGGCAGGTCGGGACGATGCGAGTATGCATCTAGTCGATTATGTATTGATAATGGTCAGCTAGTGCGGCTACGGCAAGTCGATTCAGATCCGGCCAGAGGGTCACCTTGTCCAGCAAGAGGGGAAGTCCATTGTCCGCAGAACAGCGCACGCTAGCCCCGACGATCGGGGTGATCGGGCTTGGCACCATCGGCGACGGTATCGCCACCAACCTCCACGCCGCCGGGTTCCCGCTGATTGTATGCGACGTCCGCGCCGAGGCGACCTACCGCCACGCCGATTACGCCACCGTGACCGTTTCGCCGGCTGACCTGGCACAGGCGTCCGACGTCGTCGTGGTGGCCGTGGTGAACGACGAGCAGGTCTACGCCGTGCTGTCGGGCCCCGAGGGCGCGCTGGCCGCCGGCGCTCCCGGAACCACCGTCGTCGTGGTCAGCACAATCACCACCGCGTGCGTGGCTGCCATCGGCGCCGAGGCGGCGGCGCTCGGTGTGCCCATCGTCGATTGCGGCGTCAGCGGAGGTCCGTCGGCGGCGGCCTCCGGCAACCTCGTCTGCATGTGCGGGGGCGACCCTGACGTCATCGCTGGCCTCGCCCCGCTGTTCGACGCCGTGGGCTCGCTTACGGTGACCATGGGGCCGTTCGGTACCGGATTGGCGGCCAAGCTTGCCCGCAACCTGGTGCAGTACGGGGGGTGGCTTGCCGCCTACGAGGGGCAGGTGCTGGCCGAGGCCGCCGGCATTGAGCTGGCGAAGCTGGCCCAGGTTGTCAGGGCCAGCGACGCCCAGTCCGGCGGCGCCGCCACCCTGATGTTCCGGCCCACGGCGGCACCCTTCTCCGAGGCGGACGACCGGGGGCTGGTCGGGGCCATGCAGGCCGCTGCTGCCTTGGCTCACAAGGACGTGCGGGCGGCTTTGGCGTTGGCGGAGGAGCTGGACATTGAGCTGCCGCTGGCGGCTATGACCGAAGCCCGTTGCGACGAAATCTTCGGCGTCGGCGTGCCGCCGATTGAGTCTCCCCGGGCGTAGAGGCGCATGGAGCACTCCCGAACGCTCGGGGACGCCCCGGTGCAAGTGTTCAGGGAGGGCCGTAGCTCTCACCAGACCTAGGATTCCGAGGTTCTGGTGGCGATGCCGAGCACGCGGCCAAGCGACGATGAGGAGGCGAATGGATCTCGGGCTTTCGGACGCGCGGGTGCTGGTGGTGGGTGGCTCGCGCGGCATGGGCCGGGCCGCCGCCGAGACCTTTGCCCGGGAAGGTGCCCGGGTGGCGGTGCTCGCCCGCGCCAGCGCTGCGCTCGATGACACCGTTGCCACGCTGCACTCCGCCGGGAGCCCCGAGAGCATCGCGTTGGAGGCGGACCTGACGAGCCTGGCTGAGGTCAATGCAGCCATCGACCGTCTCGGCGAGCGCTGGGACGCGCTGGAGGTCCTCGTGAACGCCGCGGGACCGGTCGACGTCGGGATCGGTGCCTTCGAGGGCCTCGACGACGACGAATGGCGGGCCACCTTCGACATCGGGGTGCTGAGCGCCGTCCGCACGGTTCGCCGCGCACTGCCGTTGCTCCGCCGTGGGTCGTTCTCGAGGATCGTGAACGTCTCGGCGCACTCCACCCGGCGGCAGAGCCCGGACCTTGTGGCGTATACGGCGGCCAAGGCGGCTCTGAGCAGTCTGACGAAGAACCTGTCCCAGGCGCTGGCTCCCGACGGCATCCTCGTCAACACGGTCTCCCCCGGATCATTCCTCTCGGAGGGGATGCAAGGGTACCTGCGGTCTCTCCCCCCGGAACGGGGAGTGGACAGCAACAGCCTGACCGACGCGATGCGGGTCATCGCGGAGGACTTCGGCCACCCGGCCTTCCTCGGGCGGGCCGGGAGTCCGGCCGAGATCGGGCCCGTTATCGCCTTCCTTGGCTCCCGCACGAACAGCTATATGACGGGAGCCGATGTGAACGTGGACGGCGGCTCCGACTTCACCTGATGTCGCCGAGGAGTTCGCCGGGCCGTGAGGCCGATCCTCGAGCATGGTCACGCTTCCCGTCTGTGGAGACCAGGGGAGCAACCTGGCCGCGGGACTCCTCTTGACGAACGACCGCTGCATAGAGTGTCGCGTTGCCCCGCGAGTCCGCGCGTCGGGGTCGTTGGCTTGGCAGCCGGACACCCCATCTGGCCAGGCGCGTCACAAATTTCGAGCGCTACCACATCCTCCGATGTCGCAGTCCTCGCACGGTCAGCGGGTGACGAGACCACCATCGGCGTGGACCACGGTGCCCGTCACGTAGCTCGACGCATCGGAGGCGAGGAAGAGGGCCGGCCCCACCATCTCGTGGGCGTTCGCCACGCGCCGCAACAGGCACGCACCGGCCATGTGGGCGGTGGCTGCCGGCCCAGTGGCGCGCACCATGTCCGTGTCGACAGAACCGGGAGCGAGGGCGTTCACCCGGATGCCGTCGGGGGCCAGGCCAGCGGCGAGCGCCTTGGTGTACGCGACCATGGCGGCCTTGGCGGCGGCGTAGTGGGCGACGGTCGCGGAGAACAGCCAGGCGCCCGCCGATACGACGTTGATCACAGACGCATGGTCCGAGTCCTGTAGGAAGGGAAGAGATTCTTGGACAAGGAAGATGGGGCCTTTGACATTGACGTCGATCGATTTGGTGACTCCCGCCTCGGTGAAGTTGCCGATGGGCTCGGAAAGAGCATTGGCCGCGTTGTTGACCACGACATCGATCGCACCGAATCGTGCCACGGTGGCAGCCACGAGGGCACGCACATCCTCTAACGAGCCCATATGGCAGGCGATACCCGCCCCGTCGATGCCCGCCGAACGCAGCACTTTCTCGGTCGCCTTGCACGCCTCGGGTTTTCGGCTGGCGACGACCACACGAGCACCGGCCTGGCCGAACCCCTCGGCGATGGCTCGCCCGATCCCACGGGTGCCACCGGTGATCAGGGCCACCCGCCCGTCCAGACGGAAGAGTCGGCTGACGTCGACACCTTCGCCAGCATTCACCTCGCCGGAACCGTCGGTCTTTCCCACTGCGTCGATCATGGTCTCGCCCACCCCTTCGTGTTCATGGGAGTTTCCGACCGAACTCGTGGCCGACGTCAACCATCCCGTCAGTGACAGCACGTGCGGCCCCGGATGCCCGTTTCATGACTAGCAACAACTTCTTTCGGAAAAAGCTCGCAGCGAGGCCGATATGGTCGACGGGCACCCAATAGTCGATAGAGAAGATAGAATTGTATATTATATTACCCATGTGGTCGATGGCGCGGCCGTGGATGTACGGGTACCTCGCGCTGCCGTCAGCGCATCGTGTGCTTGATAGCGCGTCATCACGATGAAAAGAACGTTCATACGGAGCGGTGACCTTGGCGGCGTTTGATATGTTCAACCGATGAACAGCCTGGTCATCCCGGATGATCTCAGCACGATCACCTATGGCGTTCGTGACCATGTCGCTCACGTGACGTTGAACCGGCCCGAAGTGCACAACGCCTTCAACGTGCGAATGCAAGATGAGCTCGCCGCGTTGTGGCGTCACATTCGCGTCGACGATGAGGTGAGGGTCGTGGTGCTGACAGGGGCAGGGAAGCAAGCGTTCTGCACGGGAATCGATCGTGGCGATATTCCGACTGACGAAGAATTTGACCCCTTCACCTACGATGACCCGGGACAAAGGATCGGCCCGAAGAGCCAGGGATTGTGGAAGCCCGTTATTGCTGCAGTGAATGGCATGGCCTGTGGTGGTGGGTTTTATCTCTTAGGTGAAAGCGACATCATCATCGCGGCGGAAAGCGCCACCTTTTTCGACCCACACGTGACCTACGGGATGACGGCCTCATACGAGGCCATCCTGCTGACCGGCAGGATGGCGTTTGGGGACCTGGTACGAATGAGCCTCGTGGGGGTTCATGAGCGCCTTTCGGCGCAGACGGCCCGTGAGGCAGGACTGGTGTGTGAAGTTGTCGCGACGGAGGAGCTCCTCGAAACAAGTCGAGCACTCGCAGAGGTCATCGCGTCACAACCGCCGACGAGCGTCCAGGCGACCCTGCGGACTCTGTGGGCGGCGCGGAGCCTTTCACCGGAGCAAGCTCTCGGTCTCGGAAATGTCTTCCTGCAGCTCGGTACGAGTGCCCGGGCGCTGCGAGAAGGCCAGGAACTCTTCGCACAGCAGAAGCGAAGAGAGTGGAAGGTTAGGTAACAGGCTGTAGGGCAGACGAGGAGACGCGCACACGCCGGTGTCGTTCACCGCGGCTACATGAGACGCGATCGCAGATCTTGCTTGAGGACCTTGCCCATCGCGTTCCTGGGCAGCGCGTCGACGAATTCCAATTGCTCGGGGCTCTTCTGGACAGCGAGGCCCTGGAGGCGGCAGTGCTCGCGGATTTCGGTCAGCTCAACCTCGCGTCCGTCTCGCAGAACGACAACGGCCACGACCCGCTCTCCGGTGCGTTTGTCGGGTATTCCGAGCACGGCCGCATCGGCAATGGCGGGATGGCGGTAGAGCAATTCCTCGACCTCGACGACGGAGATATTCTCGGCGTTACGGATGATGATGTCCTTGAGGCGACCCGTGATGCGGACGTTCCCTGCCGCATCGATCGTGCCGAGATCCCCGGTGTGGAACCACCCGCTGGCATCGATCGAAGCCTCGTCGAGCGCCGCATCGACATAGCCGGAGAAGCATTGGGGACCCCGAAGTTGAAGCTCCCCCTCTTGCCCCGTTCCGCATACGTTGCCCCTTGCGTCCACAGCGCGCACCGAGACGCCCGACGCCGGCCGACCAACGGACGTCGAGACGATCTCGGTGGCGTCACTCGGTGCCGCAGACGTGGCATTGGGGAACTCGGTGAGGCCCCAGCTGCCCACCAGGGGCACGTCGAACATGGCCCGCATTTCATCGTGGATCTCGGTCGGAACGGGGGCACCGCCGAAGCACCCGAACCGCAGGGAAGGGAAAAGCGGCCGATCGTTGCCCTCGCGCGCAGCGTCCAGGTACGCCCGGAAGAACGGAACAGCTGTGCCCAGCACCGTGGGCTCGTACAGGGCCATCCGGCGTGGCGTTTCCGAGGGGTCGAAGGTCTCGAAGAGGACCAGGTGGACGCCACCGCGAAGACTTGAGGCAAGGACCGAAGCGCCACCGATATGTGTGATCGGCCAAGGGATCGGATACACGTCCCCCCCGCCTAACCCCATCAGGTCGAGCAAGGCGTTGGCCGAGGCCATGATGCTGGCGTCGGTATGGCGCGCGCCCTTGGGATCGGCCGTGGTGCCTGATGAGAAGTAGATCCAACGCGGACCGTCGAGTGTTGGTGGTGGAGCGAGCGTGTCCGTGTCTGCGGCTGGCAACCTGAGCTTCTCCCGTGATCCTGGAGCGCCCAGCTCGGTCAGATCGATCTCCATCACCTCAAAGCCACCAGTCCGTGCGAGTTCCCGAGCCATTGCCCCATGCTGGAAGCCTCGCCACTCCTCCGGTACGACGAGCAGCTCGGTGCCGACCTGCTGGGTTATGAACGACACCTCCCGCTCGCGCAGGATCGGGATCAATGGGTTCTGCACGGCGCCGATCCGTGTCAACGCGACGAGGAGCACCACGGCCTCAATCGTTGTTGGCAGCTGCCAGGACACAACGGTGCCGGTTCTGATTCCCCGAGCTGAGAGCGCGGCAGCCGTTGTCTCAGCTGCGTCGCGGAGCTGGGTTCGGGTCAACGACCGGCCGTGATCGTCGGATACGACTGGGGCCTCTGGTCGTTCCATGGCCGCTTCGACGATGAGCGCCCAGAAGGTCGATGGCAGCGTCGCCCCCATCGTCATGCTCAGCGGACTCGTCGATGGTAGCGGTCCAGCCGCATTTCGAGCATGATGGAATCTCCGGTCAATCGAGGGCGCCCCAGGACCGCGGGTGCTTCATGATAGAGAACTCGCGTTCGCGTCATATGTGCGTTCTATTGCCGTCGCCGAGGATGTTGGGGAGACTGAAATGATTGATGCGGCGGCGAGTGCCGCATCTGAGGCGGACACGCAACAGCTCAGTCAACTCCATCGCCGCCGGAGCTGACTCGTTGGCGGCGATGGTGCGTATCAGCGTCCGTAAGCTCGGGATCCTTTCCGAAGATGAGGTCGATGCTCTCGCTCAGGTAGTCATAGACACCTGTGATGGGCAGACGGCCGGCGGACCATGAACGCAACTGACTGTCGAGAACAGCATCCATCGTTCGGACGATCGTCCGGGCGCGGCCGGGTTCCACGCCGTCGAGCAGCTCCATGTAGACGCTGGTTGTCGTCTGGTCCAGCCTTTCGAGGATTTCTGTGGCAAAAGGGTCCGACGACAACTCGAGTGACGCGATGAGCCGGGCCAGCTGAGGCTGGTGCTGGAAAGCCCGAACCGAGCGGTGGAGCGCCTCGGTAAGCTTCTCTCGCGGCGTCAGGCCTTGTGGGGGATGGCGAGCCAGGCTCGCCCGAAGCGTGGTCGCCCACTTGACGAGCACCTCTGCGAAGAGGTGCTGCTTCGACGAGAAGTAGTGGTACAGCGTTCCAAGAGCGACGTCGGCCTCCTCGGCCACATCCTTGATCTGGATGCGCTCGTACTCATTCCGCTCCAACAGCGCCAAGCCAGCGTCGATGATGCGCTGACGGCGTGCCAGTTGATCTTCGGTCAATACATTCGGCGATACCGGTTCTGCCATGTCAGGTTCGCCCTGCCGGTGCCCATGCCGGTCCGTGTCGACGCACGTCAACCTTGGTGATGAAGTATCCCACTAGAAGTTAAGTCTAGCTTTGGTACGAGAATCCGCTAGTGTCGGGCGCTAGACATATACCGAAACCAAATTCTAGTGAAGCGTGTCGCGGTCGAGGCAGCCGGTGAGGGGATGGAAGCCAGAACGATGGTGATGCGACCACTCGGAAGAGACGGATGAGCAGGTTCCCTTTCCCTGTGCCGTTTGGCTGGTTCAAGGTGGCCATGCCGGACGACATCCCAGCGGCAACGGTCATCTCCCGCCGACTTTTCGGCACGGAAGTAGTGCTGTGGCGTGACGAGACGGGTCAAGTCGTCTGCCAAGAGGCCTTCTGCCCTCATCTGGGGGCTCATATCGGCGTCGGAGGCAACGTTGAGGGATCGTGTCTGCGATGTCCGTTCCACGGATGGGCATTTGATGCTGCGGGACGCAATGTGGACATCCCGTACGCCGAACGACCCAATCGCAAGGCCACGCTCAGGACCTACCCCACGCTTCAGCACGCGGGGATCGTCTTTGCTTGGTATCACCCCGACGCAGTGGATCCCCTCTGGGATCTGATGAGTATCCCAGAGTACGACGACCCCGAATACGGCGACTATCAGGTCTTCAATTTCACCGTGCGGACGTGTTTACAGGAGATGGCCGAGAACGGCTACGACCACGCGCACTTCCAATTTGTCCATAGTCATCCCAAAGTGGGTACAGTCGAAAAGATTGAGTTCAAGGGGTATGACCGTACTGTGCTCACCTCACAACAGTTCCCGTCATCGAAGGGCCCCGTCGACGCCCGGATCGACATCTTCGGCCGGGGCCCTGGCTTTGCGGTGACTCGCTACCGTGGCCTCATCGAAGCTTCCCTCATTGGGTGCAGCACCCCGATCGACGATGAGACGTCCGATTTGTCGTTTCTGTTCACCTTGAGGAACCCAGACAAGAATTCGCACGCAGATAACATCGCCCGTGCCTTCGTCCGCTCCGTGACCTCGGAGGTCGGACAAGACATTCCGATCTGGGAGAGGAAGCGATACCGGCCATCTCCTGCGCTAGCCCCGAGCGAGAAACCGATCACTCAGTTTCGAGGTTGGTTTCAACAGTTCTACGTGCGATGAGCCCAGGAGGAACGATGCGTGATGGGGGCCCGAGCGGCCGAGGTGAACAGGAATGAACGGATTCCCCGGTCAACCTGACGACCTGCGTTGGGACCCATTCGACGAGTCGCTCAAGGACGACCCTCATCCAGTGTGGAAGCGGCTCCGCGACCAGGCTCCGGCGTACTACAACGAGCAATACGACTTCTGGGCTCTCAGTCGATTTGAGGATGTCGAGAGAGCCCACCGGGACCCCCAGCGTTACAGCTCGGCACATTCCACCGTGTTGGAGAGCATGACCGAGGAGGCCCAAAGCGAGGGCATGATGATCTTCCTCGACCCGCCGGAGCACACCGCCTTGCGCCGTCTGGTGTCGAAGGCCTTCACGCCGCGCCGCGTCGCAGAGCTCG
>JBEKVF010000068.1:0-11171 GCA_049514295.1 Acidimicrobiales bacterium | reverse complement strand
TCATGCCGCCGGGCATGGCCGTGAGGAGATCGACCCCGAAGGGCTTGTCCGTGGCGTGGCGGACGGCGGCGATCTCCTCCGCCATCTTCTCGTCGCCCATGGTGGACGCGCCGAGGCATCCGAAGCCACCGGCGGCCGAGACGGCGGCCGCCAGCGCGGAATAGGACACACCCCCCATGCCGGCCAGCATGACGGGGTGCTCGATCCCGAGCAGCTCGGTGAGGCGAGTTCGCATGGGCTCTTGACCTTCCTCCGTCTGACTCCGTGCTCGTCGCCGTGCGACGGGCGACATCCGCCGCGGGGACCGTAGCGCGGGTTGCGGCGGGCCCGGATGCGGTGAGGGTGCACCCGCCGTGACCGGGCCGACGGCAGGGGGCGGCGGGCCGCCATGGTTGCATTTCGAGCGGGACGTTCCTACTCTGAGCCGATCGTGGCAGAGGTCGGGGAGTGGGTGTGAGCGTCGCCGCAGCACCCCCCATCGGCGAGAACATCACCAAGCGTCGGCTCTGGCTGATCCTCGGTGCCCTCCTGCTGGGCATGCTGCTGGCCGCCCTCGACCAGACCATTGTCTCGACCGCGCTGCCCACCATCGTCGGAGACCTGCACGGCGGGTCGCACCTGGCCTGGGTGGTCACCGCCTACCTGCTGGCCTCGACGGTCTCGACACCCCTGTGGGGGAAGCTGGGCGACCAGTACGGACGCAAGATCTTCTTCCAGGCGTCGATCGTGATCTTCGTCATCGGGTCCGCGCTGGCGGGGTTCAGCCACACCATGACCGAGCTCATCGCCTTCCGGGCCCTGCAGGGTCTGGGCGGCGGCGGGCTGATGGTCGGCGCCCAGACGATCATCGGCGACGTGGTGTCGCCCCGCGACCGCGGTCGCTACATGGGGCTCTTCGGCGCCATGTTCGCCGTGGCCACGGTGATCGGTCCGCTGATCGGCGGGCTGTGCGTGACCTACCTGTCCTGGCGCTGGGTCTTCTACATCAACCTCCCGCTCGGGATCCTCGCCCTGTTCGTCACCGGCGCCGTGCTCCCCGGGCATCTGCGCCGGGTCGGCCACGCCATCGACTACGCAGGGACGCTGCTGCTCGCCGGCTCGGCGACGTCATTCATCCTCTTCGCCAGCCTGGGTGGCATCTCGTGGGCGTGGGCGTCGCTTCCGAGCATCGCCTGCGCCATCGTCGGCGTCGTCCTCGCGGTGGCCTTCGTCTTCGCGGAGCGCGTGGCGGCCGAGCCCGTGATACCGCTGAAGCTCTTCCGGATCCGGGTCTTCAACGCGGCCAGCTCCATCGGCTTCGTGATGGGGTTCGCCATGTTCGGGGCGCTCACGTTCCTCCCCCTGTTCCTGCAGAACGTGAAGGGCGTCAGCCCGACGGCGTCGGGCCTGCGACTCCTGCCGCTCATGCTCGGGATGCTCGGCGCATCCGTCATCTCGGGCCGGCTGGTGACCCGCTGGGGCCGCTACAAAATTTTCCCCATCCTCGGCACCGCGTTGATGACGGTGGGCGCGTACCTGCTGTCGCTCATTGACGCGTCGACGAACGCCTGGGTGCTGGCCGGCTACATGTTCGTCTTCGGCGTGGGCCTGGGCCTGATCATGCAGGTGCTGATCGTCGCGGTGCAGAACGCGGTGTCCTACGAGGACCTCGGCGTGGCCACGAGCAGCGCCACCTTCTTCCGGATGATCGGGGGGTCCTTCGGCGCGGCCGTGTTCGGGGCCATCTACACGATCGTCTTCAACCGCGCGTTCGCAGCGACGCTGGCGAAGGCCCCGGCCGCCCTGCTCAAGAACTTCAACCCGCAGACGCTCAATCCGGCGCTCCTCGACAAGCTCAAGTCGACCGCGTTGGGCCTGCTCTTCTACACCAAGTACATCGACGCGGTCACGCATTCGGTGCAGACGGTGTTCCTGATCGCTGTGCCGATCTCCTTCGTCGCCTTCCTGCTGAGCTTCCTGCTGCCCGAGGTGGAGCTGCGCAAGACGGTGCAGACCGTGGATCTCGCCGAGGTGCAGGGGGCGCCGCAGCACCGCTCGTCGCTCCAGGAGATCCAGCTGGCGCTGGAGCGGGTGTCGGCCCGGGAGAACCGGCCCGAGCTGTACCGCACGCTGGCGCAGAGGGCCGGTATCGACCTGCCGCCCCGGTCGTGCTGGCTGCTCTACCGGCTGGCCGACCAGCCCGCCGCCAGCGTCACCGAGTTCGCGGAGCGCCTGAAGGTCGACCCGGAGGTGATCCAGCCGGGCGTCGACGGGCTGGTGTCCGCCGGCATGATCGAGGAGCGGCGCCAGGGCGCCCAGTGCGACCTCCACCTCACGACCGCAGGCTCGACCGCGCTCGAGAAGCTGACCGAGGCCCGGCGCAACGGGCTGACCGAGCTGCTCGAGGGGTGGAACCCCGAGGAGCACCCCGAGATCATCGAGATGGTGAAGGAGCTCGCTCACGCCCTCCTGGCCGACGACGAGCGCATGGTGGCCGACGCCATGCCGCACACGCCGGCCGCGGCGACCGCCGGGGCCGGGGCGGACTAAGCGCGGCGCTCGGGAACCGGCCCTGAGCAGGGGAGTGGGCCGGCGGCGAGAGGGCGCGCCGCTACGCTGAGGCGTCATGCCCACCTACCTGGCGGACATCCTCTCTTCGCACCGCGCTCGCGCCGCGGCCGACGGCCGCCCGCTCGGTGAGCTGGTCGAACGGGCGGCGGTCACGCCACCGCCACGCGACTTCACCGGAGCGCTGAAGGGTGGGGGGCTCTCGTGCATCGCCGAGATCAAGCGGCGTTCCCCGTCCAGGGGTGACCTCGACCCCGGTCTCCAACCCGACCTGGTGGCCAAGGAGTACGTCGCCGGGGGCGCGGCCTGCCTGTCCGTGCTGACCGACGCCGACTTCTTCGGTGGGTCGGCCGGGGACCTGGCGTCGGCGCGCCAGGCCTCGGGGCTCCCCGTCCTGCGCAAGGACTTCACCGTGCAGGAGGCGGACGTGGCCGACGCCCGGCTCATGGGCGCTGACGCGGTGCTCCTGATCGTTGCCGCGCTCGACGACGGGGAGCTACGCGGGTGCAAGGCCCTGGCCGGCGAGCTCGGTCTGGCCGCCCTCGTCGAGGTGCACGACGAGGAGGAGCTCGACCGGGCCCTGCACGCCGGCTCCCGGCTGGTCGGTGTCAACCAGCGCGACCTGCGGACCTTCAGCGTCGATCACGAGCGCGCCTGCGCCCTGGCGGCGCGCATCCCGCCCGGCGTGACCGCCGTGGCCGAGTCGGGCATCAGGGACGCCGCCGACGCCCGCCGCCTGGCCGAGGCCGGGTACGACGCCATCCTGGTCGGTGAGACGCTGGTCCGGGCCGGTGACCGGGTGGCACAGCTGCGGGAGCTGGTCGGGCATCCCATCGGGACACGATGACCGAGGGCCTGTTCGTCAAGATCTGCGGCGTCACGTCGGAAGCCGACGCGCTGCTGGCGGTCAGCCTCGGGGCCTCGGCGGTGGGGTTCATCTTCGCGCCCTCGCCGCGGCAGGTCTCCGTGCAGCTCGCCGGCGACATCGCGAAGCGGTTGCCCGAGCACGTGCTGACCGTCGGCGTCTTCCGCAACGAAGCCCCCCAGCGCGTCGTGGAGGCGGTGCGCCTGGCGGGGCTCGGCGCGGCGCAGTTGCACGGCCAGGAGACGGCCGAGGAGACCCAGTGGGTGCGCGCCCGCGTGCCTACGGTGATCAAGGCCTTCCGGGCGGGGGAGCGCGCCATCGCCCGCTTCGAGGAGTTCGGCGCCGACTACCTCCTCGTCGACGGTGACAATCCAGGGTCGGGTCAGGTCTTCGACTGGAGGCTGGCCGAGGGGGTGGCCGACCCCCACCGCCTCATCGTCTCCGGGGGCCTGACCCCCGACAACGTCGCCCAGGCGGTGGCGAACCTGCGGCCCGCCGGGGTCGACGTGTCCACCGGCGTCGAGTCCGCGCCCGGGCGCAAGGACCCCCTGCTCGTGCGTGCCTTCATCGTCAACGCACGGCAGGCCGACGCCGAGGCGACGACGCGCGATCCACTGGTCGACCCCGCGGCCGAAGAGCCCTACGACTGGAGGGACGGATGAGCGGCGACAGCCTGATGGCCCGGCCGGGCCGCGACGGCCGGTTCGGCGAGTTCGGGGGCCGCTTCGTCCCCGAGTCGCTGATGCCCGCCTGCCTCGAGCTGGAGAAGTGGTTCGACGACGCCTGGGCGGACCCGGCCTTCCGCTCCGAGCTCGACGGGCTGCTGCGCCACTACGGCGGCCGGCCGACCCCCGTGACCGAATGCAGGCGCCTGTCGGAGCGGCTCGGGGTGCGGGTCCTGCTGAAGCGGGAGGACCTGGCCCACACGGGCTCGCACAAGCTCAACAACGTCGTGGGACAAGCGCTGCTCACGAAGCGGATGGGCAAGACGCGCATGATCGCCGAGACGGGGGCGGGCCAGCACGGCGTGGCCTCGGCCACGGCCGCCGCGCTCTTCGGCCTGGAGTGCACCGTCTTCATGGGCGAGGTCGACACGAAGCGCCAGGAGCTCAACGTCTTCCGCATGGAGCTGCTCGGCGCGGAGGTCCGGACGGTCACGTCGGGCAGCCGCACGCTGAAGGACGCCGTGAACGAGGCCATGCGGGAGTGGGTGGCGAGCGTGGACACCACGCACTACTGCCTCGGATCGGTCATGGGGCCGCACCCGTTCCCCTACATGGTGCGCCAGCTGCAGAGCGTGGTGGGGGAGGAGGCGCGCGAGCAGTGCCGCGATGTGCTCGGCGGTGGCGACCCCGATGTGGTGGTCGCGTGCATCGGCGGCGGATCCAACGCGGCGGGGACGTTCGCCGGCTTCGTGGACACGCAGGCGCGGCTGGTGGGCGTGGAGGCGGCCGGGGGCGCCGCCATCACCAACGGCATCCCGGGCGTGCTGCACGGCATGCACTCCCGCCTGCTCCAGGACGAGGTGGGGCAGATCCAAGAGGCGGAGTCGATCTCGGCCGGGCTGGACTACCCGGGGCTCGGGCCCGAGCACGCCCACCTGGCGGCGGTCGGGCGGGCCGAGTACTCGACGGCCAACGACGCCGAGGTGCTCGAGGCGTTCCGCCTCCTGAGCCACACCGAGGGGATCATCCCCGCGCTCGAGTCGGCGCACGCGGTGGCGTGGGTGGCGCGGACCGCCGGCACCGACACGTTGCCCGCCGGGTCAACGGTCCTGATCACGCTCTCGGGCCGGGGGGACAAGGACGTGGCCCAGGTGCGCGAGATCTTCGGGCGTGAGCGCGATGCCTGACCTGGAGAAGGAGTTGCGGGCCCGCCGCGACGGCGGCCGCAAGCTGCTGATCCCGTACCTCATGGGCGGTATGACCGACGACTGGGCGCAGTCGCTGGCCGCGGTGGTCGCGGCCGGCGCGGACGCGGTCGAGGTCGGCATCCCGTTCTCGGACCCCATGATGGACGGGCCGGTGATTCAGGAGGCGGCACTGCGCGCCCTCACACGTGGCACGGTGCCCCAGGAGGTGCTGGACGGCATCGCCGGGGCGGAGGCGCCGGTGCCCGTCGCGGTGATGACGTACTACAACATCGTCTTCCGGGCGGGGCACAAGCGGATGGCGCGCTCCCTGGCGGCGGCCGGCGTCAGCGGGGCCATCATCGCCGACCTTCCGATTGAGGAGATCGCTCCCTGGGCCGCCGAGGCGGACGCCGCGGGCGTCGACACCGTCCTGCTCGTGGCCCCCTCGAGCCCGACCGACCGGGTGGAGCGGATTTGCGCGCGGGCGCGCGGCTTCGTCTACGCGGTGGCGCGCATGGGGGTGACCGGCGAGCGCGGCGATCTCGGGGTCGACGTGACGAAGGTCGTCGAGCGCATCCGGCGCTGTACCGACATGCCCGTGTGCGTCGGGGTCGGCGTGTCCACGCCCGCCCAGGCGGCCGAGGTGTGCGAGGTGGCCGACGGCGTGGTCGTCGGGTCGGCCCTCGTGCGCCGATTGCTCGAGGGCGAGGGCCCCGACGGTGCCGCGGCGTTCGTCGGGTCGCTCCGGGAGGCGATCGACTAGACCCGGCCGCGCAGCTGGCGCTCCACGAGCGCGGCGATGGCGCGCTGTCCCGCCGGGTTCGGGTGCGCGGCCCGCCAGACATACCCCTCGAGGTTCTTCTCCGCTTCGTCCGCCCTCGTGACGAGCGACGCGCAGTCCGCAGCCGAGTGGATGGCGTCGGTGCCGGTGCACGCCTTGGCGGAAAGCACGTCTCCGGCGTCCGCGGCCAGCGTGGTGTCGGGCACCGGCTCACCCGAGAAGATCCACGGGTCTGCCGTGCAGACCCCGTGCCCGTCCACCGCCGTGGAGACGTCGACCAGGCTGACGTTGGAGACGTGGTCGGCCCGCGCGTCGGCCACGGCGGCGGCGATCGAGCTGTTCAGCGCCCCCAGCACTACCTGCGCGGCGGCATAGGTGGCCGCCGCGTTGCCCTTGAGGCCGGTGCAGACGAGGTTGGTGTGCAGGCCGGATGCCGCCGTGTCGTCGGCGATCTGTGAGGGGCTCGGAATGGGCTGGTAGTAGTCGAGCACGGCGATGGTGGCTGCGTGCGGCGCGATGGACTCGATGGCCTGGGTGAGGCTCGTCCGCACGTCGGCGAGGTGGGCGGTGAGCTGGGGCGTGACCGTCCCGTTGTCGACGCAGGACGTCCCGATGCCGAGGTTGGTCCCGAGAGCGCGGGCCAGCTCGTACTCCAGGCAGGCGGCGAAGTCGATGTCGTCGGCTCCGTCCTGCAGCAGGACCAGGCGGGCCGGGTGCCGGGCCAGGTCCGCCGCCGCCACCTCGTCACCGAGGTTGCGCGCCTGCTGGGGCGGGACGGGGCACTGCCCGTCCCGGGTTGTGTTGTCCGTCGGGTCCGCCACGGCGCCGCTGATGGCCAGCTGGTCACCGGTCAGGGCGCAGTTGGTGGCCCGCACGGACATCGTGAGACCGAGGTCGCGGGCCACCTCGCTCGGGTAGGCCTCCGTCGACGGGCCTTGCGACACCCAGCTCGCCGGGAGGCCCACCTGGGGCGCCTGGTACGGGTTGTGGATCCCGTGGCCGTAGGGGACGGAATCGCCCAGCGCCACGGCGCGCGTCGAGGTGGATGTGGTGGGGGCCGGCGGTGACGTGCTGCGGGTGGCCAGCACGACGCCACCAGTGACCAGGGCCAGGACCACGACGGTGGACAGGGCCCAGAAGACGGGGGAGCGCCGCGCCGAGGAGATCCAGGATTGCAGCCTTCCCATCGACGACCTCGGACCTCAGGAGTCGCTGCCAGGCGGCAGCGGAGGTGCGACCTTACCGGCTGGGTTCAGCCAGGTGGCAGCAGTACCAGGCAGCCGTTGTGCCCGCCGAAGCCGAAGGAGTTGGAGAGGACGGCCGCCGGCTCCCAGGGCCGGGGCTCGCCGTGCACGACCCGAATCGTGATCTCGGGGTCGGGCTCCTCGTAGCCGGCGGTCGGTGGGATGGTGGCGTGGTGGATCGTCAGCACGGCCGCCACGGCCTCGATGGCGCCCGCCGCAGCCAGCCCGTGGCCCGTCACGCCCTTGGTCGACGTCACCAGTGGCCCGGGTTCCCCGAACACCTTGCCGATGGCGCGCGCCTCGGCCAGGTCGTTCAGGGGCGTCGAGGTCCCATGGGCGTTGATGTGCCCGACGTCGGACGGCGCGATCCCGGCGTCCGCCAGCGCAAGCTCCATGCACGCGACGGCGCCGGAGCCGTCCGGCGCTGGTGCGGTGATGTGGTGCGCGTCGGCGGTGCTCGCGGCCCCGGCCACCTCGGCGTAGATGGTGGCCCCGCGCGCCACGGCGCTGTCCCAGTCCTCGAGGACCAGGGCGGCGGCGCCCTCGGTCATCACGAAGCCGTCCCGCCGGGCGTCGAAGGGGCGTGAGAACCCCGACGTGGACAGGGCCGTCATGTTGGCAAAGGCGGCCAGAGCGACCGGGACCATGCTGGCCTCGGACCCACCGCCGATCGCCACGTCGCACCGACCGGTGGCCACGAGCCGGGCCGCGGCGGCGATGGCGTGCGTGCCCGCGGCGCAGGCGGTGCAGATGACCTCCGACGGGCCTCGCCAGCCGAGGCGCATGGAGATGCCCGCGGCGCCGGCGTTGGCCATCATCATCGGCACCAGCCGCGGCGAGACCCGGTCGGGCCCCTTCTCGTTGAAGACGCCGACCTGACCGGCCAGCGTCTCCAGACCGCCGACGCCCGTGGCGAACACGACGCCCGCCTTGGCCGGGTCCACCGCAAGCTCCCCGGCGGCCTCGACGGCCATGGAGGCCGAGACCATCGACAGCTGAGCGAAGCGGTCGAGTTGGCGCACCTCCTTGGGCCCGAACCAGTCCGTCGGCTCGAACCCCCGCACCGCCCCGCCGACTACCGACGGGTGGAGCAGGCCCTCCCAGAGCTCGTCCACCCCGACGCCGCAGCACGTCACCGCCCCCAGCCCGGTCACGGCCACTCGCCGCCCCCGGATCGGGCCGTCGGCCCCGATCCCGACCTGCATCAGAGCTTGGAGGAGATGAGGTCGAACGCCTGGCCGATCGTGGTGATGTCCTCGAGCTCGGTCTCCTCCACGGTGATGTCGAAGGCCTCCTCGAGCGCCATCACGAGCTCGACCAGGTCCAGGCTGTCGGCGTCGAGATCGTCGGCGAACTTGGCCTCCTTGGTGATCTTCTCCGCCGGCACCTGCGCGTCGCTGTCCACTGTCTGCTCCTTATCTGTCGGTTCTCCAGAACGCTACAGGCCCATGCCCAGCCCACCGTCGACCGGGACCACGGCCCCGGTCACGTACGCCGCAGCGTCGGAGGCCAGGAAGCCGACCACGGCCGCCACGTCCCCTACGGTGCCGGCGCGGCCGAGCGGCACCTGCCCGGTCATGAGCGCCACCCGGTCGGCGCCCAGGGCGGCGGTCATGTCGGTGTCGATGAGGCCGGGGGCGACCACGTTCACGGTGATCTGGCGGCTGCCCACCTCCCGGGCGATGGCACGGGCCATGCCCACCAGGCCGGCCTTGGAGGCGGCGTAATTGGCCTGCCCCGGGAGCCCCACGAAGGCCCCGACTGACGAGACGAAGATGATGCGGCCCGCGTGCAGCCGCAGCATCTTGGCCACGGCCCGCTTAGCGACCCGGAAGGAGCCGGTGAGGTTGGCGTCGATCACGTCGTGGAAGGCCGCGTCGCTCATCCGGAGCATCAGCGAGTCCATGGTGATGCCGGCGTTGGACACGAGCACCTGCACCGGCCCCCACCGCTCCTCTATGGAGGCGAACGCCGTGTCGACCTCGTCGGAGTTGCGCACGTCGCAGCGCACCGCGAGGAAGCGGTCCGGATCGGAGCCCTCGGGCGCCGAGGGGGGATCGGCCGAACGGAACGTCGTGGCGACCTGGTCGCCGTTGGCCAGGAACCAGTCCACGCACGCCGCGCCGATGCCGCGCGTGCCACCGGTGACGAGGACGACGGCCATCAGCGGGCGTCGGGGACCCGGAGCCAGACGAGGGGCTGGCCGTCCTGGACCCGCTCGCCATCGGCCGACAGCCAGCGGATGACCTGCCCGGCGAAGGGCGTGCGCACCTCGGACACCCCCACGCGGCCGACGAGGTCCCCGACCGCGACGGCGGAGGACGGCCCGTCGGGGTCGTCGCCCGTCCCCGGCAACAGGCCGGTCCCCGGCGCCCGCAGGGAGGCCTCGGGGCTGAAGATGCCGCTGGAGGGGCTCACCACGACGCGCTCGGACATGTACAGGTGCTCGCCCTGGTGCAGCGCCGGCTCGGCCCGCCAAGTGCCGGCGGCGCCGATCTGGTCCATGAGCGTGTCAAGGTCCTCCGGCTTGGAGACGGCCAGGGACTGGATCTCGGGCAGGCTGCGCTTGGCCAGCCCGCTGAGAACGCCGCCGGGCCCCAGCTCGACGAGCGAGGTGAGCCCGAGGCCGGCGAAGGTCTCGAGCGTCTGTCGCCAGCGCACCGGGCTGCAGAGCTGCGCCGAGAGGAGCCCGGGCCAGTCGGCCGGGTCGTCGTGCACATGCGCGTCCACGTTGGCGACGACGCGCACCTCGGGGGTCAGGAAGGCGACTTCCGCCAGAGCCTTGCGCAGGTCGGCCCGCGCGCCCTGCATCAGAGGCGTGTGGAAGGCGCCCGACACCTGAATCGGCATGACGCGCTTGGCACCGAGCCCCTTGGCCAGCTCGCCGGCCCGGGCGACGGCGTCGGGGGTGCCGGCGATGACCACCTGTCCCGGAGCGTTGTAGTTGGCCACCCACACGTCGCCCTCGGCGCGCATGCAGGCCGCTTCGGCGTCGTCGTCGGCGATGCCGAGGAGGGCGGCCATCGTCCCCGGGGCCTCCTCACCGGCGCGCGCCATGGCCTCTCCCCGGGCCACCACGAGCTGGATCCCGTGCTCGAAGCCGAGGGCGCCGCTGGCGACGAGCGCGGTGTACTCGCCCAGGCTGTGCCCGGCGCAGGCCGCCGGCGCGAGCCCGATCCGCTCCACGGCGTCGAGCACGACCAGGCTCAGCACGGTCGTGGCCAGCTGCGCGTTCTCGGTCTGGGTCAGCTCCTCAATCGGGGCGTGCAGGAGGAGGTGGGACAGATCGCGGTCGGCTGCCGCCGACGCCTCCTCGACCACCTCCCACGACGGGTGGTCGACCCATGGCTCACCCATGCCGGCCCGTTGTGACCCTTGTCCGGGAAAGGTGAAAACCAACACGTTGTCCGACGGCTCCCATCGACGGTGGGTGGAGGAACCCACAGTGTGGCATGCCGACGTGGCCGTGACCCAAGTCCGGCGTCGAAATTCCGGTCACCTTCGCACCCGTGGTGCGAACATGAGAAGGCCCTGGGAAGGTATTGCTGGTTACAGGCCGGAGACCTGGTGCGACGCGAGGTACGACCGGGGCGGGTGGCCCATGCGGAGGCGCTCCTGACGCCGCCCATGCCCTACGTGCACCAACCGCTCAGGCAGCGACCTCTTTGTGTCGAACAAAGAGGTGCGTGATCGGACGACGCCCTCGATGACCTCCCTCAACGACGCCCGCGAGCTCACCCCCGGCACCAGGCACTGTCGGCGACGACCTCCGTCGACCGGGTGCGGGTCTGGGGACCGCCGGCACCGGGGCGAGCCATGCTGACGTTTCGCGCCCTTCACCAGGACTCCTGCCTGAGCCGGGCACCCTTTCGGGGGGCATTC
>JBEKVF010000067.1:0-8972 GCA_049514295.1 Acidimicrobiales bacterium | reverse complement strand
CCTCTGGTCCCTGGCGCCCTTGAGTCAGAACTCGACGTGATCCCCGAACGCGACGCGGGAAAATGCGACCTTCTCACCGTTGCCACCAGACCTTCGTGGCTACGCGGTGTATCCAGGCTTAGCAGCCGGCCGCCACGCGCCCCAGTGCCGTCTGGGGCGGTTGGTCCGTCACGGGCACTCTCCCAACGTATGATTCATCACTGATGAGTTGTACCACAGAATTCCTCGCTGGTGAATACCCGATGACCCGGCAATTCGCCCTTCGATTCGCCCTGCCATCCGCCCCGCCTTGCTCGATGGAGCGCGGATGACACCAGTTGGGCGCCGACCCGGCAACGCCGACACCCGGGGTGAGATCGTCGAGGCAGCGAAGCGAGTCTTCGCCGCGAAGGGCTACGACGGGGCCAGCCTGCGGGCCGTGGCGCGGGAGGCCGGCGTCGACCCGGCGCTCGTCCACCACTACTTCGAAGGCAAGGCCAACCTTTTCGTCGCTGCCATGGCGCTGCCTTTCGACCCCCGCTCCGTGGCAGAGCACACTGACGGCTCCCCGCCGGCGTCCGTGGGGGCCCGGATCATCGAGGGGTTCCTCACGATGTGGGACCACGCCGAGGGTACCGGCTCCTCCTTCGCTGCGTGTGTGGCGGGCATGGCGGCGTCAACGAGCGTGGCCGACGCGATGCGCGAGTTCGTCGCCGAACGGGTGTGGGGCAACACGCCGGTGAAGGAGGGCGAGAGCGACAGCCCGACGCGCCACGCCCTGGTCTCTTCGCAGCTCATGGGGCTCGCCTTCACCCGCTACATCATGCGGGTGCCGCCGATCTCGACGGCGACGCCCGAGCAAATCGGCCGTTGGGCCGGGCCAACGCTCGACCGCTACATCTCGGGGCCGATCGACTAAGCCGCCGGCCCGAAGATCCGACGAACTGCGGCGGGTGGTGGGACCGTTCTGCCCCGATGACCGCGACCACCGGAGCCGGAGCTGGTGCTGGAGCTGGAGCTGGAGCTGGAGCTGGTGACGACCTGATCGGCGGCGCCGCAGCGTTGTCGAATGAGCAGATCAGGGAACGCCTCGACGAGCTCTTCCGTCAGAAGGCAGCCGTGGAGGGGGCCATCGTCGTGCTGCTCGGCGAGGTCGACCGGCGTCAGGCGTATCGGGACGAGGGAGCGACGTCCTCGGAGCCCTGGGCCATGGAGCGCTTCGGCATCTCGACCCCCACTGCTCGTGCCTACACGCACCTGGCCGAGAAGGCGTGGGATATCCCACACCTGGTCGCGGGGCTGTGCGCGGGCGACCTCTCGTTTGACAAGTTCCGGGCGGTCGCCGAACTGGCCACGCCGGAGACTGATCGGGAACTACGGGATCAGGCTCAAGAGCGCTCCGTCCGGCAGCTCACCGAGATGGCCCGCTCGAGGCAGGTTCCGACCGAAGCCAAGGCCGAGTCCGACCACGAGCGACGGTTCCTGCGCTTCAACGACCGCTTCCGCACCGCGACCGTCCAGCTGCCGTCCGAGTCCTACGCCGAGACCCGGGCCTGTCTCGAAGCCCGTGCCCGCCAGGTCCCCTCCGATGGCGAGACGCGGTGGGACCAACGACTGTGTGACGCCTTCTTGGAGGTGATCCGCTCATCGGTGCCGGGCACGAACGGAGGGCGGTCGACCTCGAGCCCGTACGTCGTCATTGCCCATGTACCCCTGGTAGCTCTGATCGACGAATCGGGCGAGGCGACCGAGCTAGCCGGAGAGCTGGAGCGAGACGGCCTGATCAGCTGCGAGACCGTCCGGCGGATCGCGTGCGACACCACCATCGTGATCGGCGTCGATGACGACGTCGGCCACACCATGTACGAGGGCCGGGCCCGGCGAGAACCCACCGACGCACAGCGCCGGGAGGTCATGCGCCGCGACCGACACTGCCGGTTCCCCGGGTGCACGAACGTGACGTTCACCAACACGCACCATGTCGTGCCGTGGAAACCGGGCGGACGCACGGACATCCACAACCTCGCGCTCTTGTGTCTCCACCACCATCGCCTGGTCCATAGTCGGGGGTGGAGCATGTCCGGCAACGCGAATCAGGAACTGACCTTCATCGGCCCTTCGGGCCGGGTCATGACCTCGCGTCCCTCCCCGATCTGGACAGCTGTCACGGCCCGCCGGAGATCCGGTTCGTCGACCTAACCGCGCCGGCGGCGCAGCTCGGCCGCCACCTCCTTGCCGTTGGCCTTGCCCGAGGTGGCCTTCATGACTTCGCCGGTGAACATCCCCATCAGCTTGTCCTCCCCGCCGACGAAGCGCTCCCACTCACCGGGATGTGCCGCGATCACCTCGTCGACCACGGCCGAGAGCGTGTCCGCGCCGAGGGCCTCGAACCCCATCTCCTTGGCCACGGCAGCCGGGTCTCCCCCGCCGCGCTCGAGCAGCGCCCCCAGCACGGCCTTGGACTGCGTCGCCGACAACTGCCCGCCCGACTCCATGGCCAGCAACGCGGCGAAAGTGGTGGGACTGAGACCCAGTCCTGCCTCGCTCTGCGCGGCGACCTCGTTGGCGGCTCGGGCCAGCGCGAGCGACGTGGGCGCGCCCGCCTCAGCTGCCGCTGTCACCAGCCCGTCCAGGCCCAGATCGACGACGGCCCTGATCTGGTCCGCCTCGGCGTCGGTCGGCGCTCCGCCCAGCGCGGCCGCCAGCTGCGCCCGGCGATCCGAGGGCATCGGTCCCATGCCCGCCCGCACCCGCTCCCGCCATGCCGCGTCCGGAGCGAGCGGCACCAGATCGGGCTCAGGGAAGTAGCGGTAGTCGTTGGCCTCCTCCTTCGAGCGCATCGACTCGGTGCGCCCGGCCGACTCGTCCCAGTGCCGCGTCTGCTGGTCCACGGAACCGCCGGACTCGAGGACGGCGATCTGACGTGCCGCCTCGTACTCGATCGCCCGGCCCAGCGAGCGCAGCGAATTGAGGTTCTTGATTTCGCAGCGCGTGCCGAACGCGCTCGTCCCGGCAGGGCGGACCGACACGTTGGCGTCCACCCGCATGGACCCCTCCTCCATCCGGCCGTCGGATGCGCCCGTCGCCACGAGGATGCTGCGCAGCTCCGAGGCGTAGGCGCGGGCGTGGGCCACCGTGCGGATGTCGGGCTCGCTGACGGTCTCGACCAGTGGCACCCCTGAGCGGTTGTAGTCGACCAGCGCGTGCAGGGCGGCGTTGATGCGCCCGCTCGCCCCGACGTGCGTCAGCTTCCCGGTGTCCTCCTCCATGTGCGCCCGCGTGATGCCGACGCGGAATCCGTCGGGGAGCTCGAGCCAGCCGCCGGTGTTCAGCGGCCGGTCGTACTGGCTGATCTGGTAGTCCTTGGCCTGATCCGGGTAGAAGTAGTTCTTGCGCGCGAACTCGGAGGGCCGGATATCGCAGTGCAGGGCGTCCCCGATGCGCATGGCCAGCTCGACGGCCTGCTCGTTGAGGACGGGCAGCGAGCCGGGCAGCCCGAGACACACGGGGCAGATGTTCACGTTCGGCTCGTCGCCGAACGAGTTGCGGCACCCGCAGAACAGCTTGGTCGCCGTCGCCAGCTCGCAGTGCACCTCGAGCCCGATCACCATCTCCCAGTCGGCGCTCATGACCCCGCCACCTGCGGAGCGTGCGCCTCCACCACCCGGGCCAGGCGGAACAGCATCGCCTCGCCCAGCGCGGGCGCCATGACCTGTACTCCCACCGGGAGGCCGTCGTCGCCGGTGCCGAAGGGCACGGAGACGGCCGGGTGTCCTGACAGATTGGACGGGATGGTACAGACGTCGTTCATGTACATCGCCATCGGGTCGTCCACCTTCGCACCCAGGTCGAACGCCGTCGTTGGCGCCGTCGCGCCGAGGAGAACGTCCACCGACTCATACGCCCGATCGAACGCCTGCATCACGAGCGTACGCACCCGCTGGGCCTGCGCGTAGTAGGCGTCGTAATAGCCGGCGGACAGCGCGTAGGTCCCGAGCATCACCCGGCGCTTGACCTCGGCGCCGAACCCGGCCGTGCGGGTGGCGGTGTTCATGGCGGCCGCGTCCTCGCCGTCGACTCTGAGGCCGTAGCGGACCCCGTCATAACGGGCGAGGTTGGAAGAGGCCTCGGCCGGCGCAATGAGGTAGTAAGCCGACAGCCCGTAAGCGAACTCGGGCACCGAGACCTCCTCGACCTTGGCCCCCGCCCCTGCCAGCGCGTCGGCCGCCTCGTGGACCCGGGCGGCCACGTCCGGCGAGCAGCCGTCCACGAGGTCACGGCACAGGCCGACACGGATGCCCTCCGCCCCGTCGTGCACCGATGCCAGTGTCGGCTCGGGTACCGAGGGGAGCGAGGTGCTGTCGAGCGGGTCGTGCCCGGCGAGCACGTCGTAAAGCAATGCGGCGTCCTCCACCGTCGTGGCGAACGGGCCGATCTGGTCGAGCGAACTGGCGAAGGCCACCAGCCCGTAGCGCGAGACGCGGCCGTAGGTGGGCTTCATGCCGACCACGCCGCACAGCGCGGCAGGTTGGCGGATCGACCCGCCGGTGTCGGAGCCGAGCCCGAGAGGTGTGAAGCCGGCCGCCACGGCGGCAGCCGAACCGCCACTGCTGCCGCCGGGGACCTTGCCGGTATGGCGCGGGTTGTGTGTCGGGCCGAACGCAGAGTTCTCCGTCGAGCTCCCCATGGCGAACTCGTCCATGTTCGTCTTGCCGATCGCGATCGCCCCGGCCGCCCGCAACGACTCGACCACGGTCGCGTCATAAGGGGGACGCCAGCCTTCCAGGATCCTCGAGCCGCAGGTCGTAAGAGAGCCGCGCGTGCACAAGTTGTCCTTCAGCGCCACGGGCACGCCCGCCAGCGGGCCCGGGTCGCGCCCGGCGGCCACGGCGGCGTCGACCGCGTCGGCCTGCGCCCGCGCTTCGTCGCCCAGGACGGTGAGGAACGCGTTGAGCTCGCCGTTGCCCACCGCCACCGCAGCCAGCGACTCCTCGACCACCTCTCGGGCCGAGCGTCGGCCGGACCGAACGTCGGCCGCGAGGGCCAGCGCCGTGCTCACGGCGCCTCACCCCCGATGCGGGGGACACGGAACTGGTGGTCCTCCACCTCGGGCGCGACGGCGAGCACCTCATCGCGGTCGAGGCTCGCTCGGGGCTCGTCGGGCCGCAGCACGTTCTGCAGCGCGATCGGGTGGGACGACGGCTCCAGATGGGCCAGGTCCAGCGCCGCCACGTCGGCCGCGTGGTCGAGGACGGTGCGCAGCTGCGCCGTGAACAGCTCAACCTCGTCGTCGCGCAGATCGAGGCGGGCCAGGCGCGCCACATGAATGACGTCTTCCCGGCTCAGCGTCACGCGACCCGGTATCCGCTCCTCGTGGTCGCTCACGGCCGCGGCGACGACAGCACGCCGGTGACGAATTCCACCGTGCGCGACTCGATCTCGTCCCTGTCGTAGTCCAGCGTGGCCACGTGGAAGCTGCGCTCGAGCTTCACCTGCTCGACGGGGCCCTTGGCGCGGGCCACAAGGAACTCACTCGACACGGGATCGACGACGTGGTCCTGCAGGCTGGTGAAGACGAGAACGGGGCAGGTGACCGACTCCAAGTCGGCCTCCACCTCGGCCGCGGCGGCGAACAGCGAAAGTGCGGCGCGCAACGGGAGACCCGGGTACGCGGACTCCACCGCACCATCCATCGCGATGTCGGACCCGATGCCGGGCGCAACCTCCTCGTCGTTCTCGATCATCGACTCGACGAGGGCGATGGTGTCTGCATCGGGGGGCGCAAGGAGCGGGTTGACGACTGCGATGGCCGCGATCTCGGGATGGCGCTCGGCGAGCCACACGCTGAGCATCCCGCCCATCGACAGGCCGACCACCACGACGGAGTCGCTGCGCGCGGCCAGCTCCGTGTACGCCGCGTCGGCCGCATCCGACCAGTCCTTCCAGCGGGTCGGGAGCATGTCGGAGATCTCAGTCCCGTGCCCGGGTAGTAGCGGCATCTCGACGGTGAGGCCTGCATCGGCCAGCGCCAGGGCCAGGCCACGCATCGACTGCGGGTTGCCGGTGAAGCCGTGCAGGACCAGCGCGCCACGGCCGTCGCCGGTGGCGGAATAGGGCTCGGCGCCTGGAATGATGGGGGCAGTCACGCTGCGGCAGCCTACCGGTGAGGCGAGTAGGGTTCCGGCGGCCAGATGGCTCCGGGGCGGGGCGACCGAGGTCCTGCACCACGACCGAGACCAAAGAAGACGAAGGAGCAACGCAATGCCGTCGTACCCGTTCCTCAGCGACGAATGGCTGGACGAGGCCCGCAAGATCCGTGAGGAGTACGAGGGCAAGACGCCCCCCATCGCCCACGTCGTACGTATGAACCTCGTGGTGACGGCCGTGCCCTTCTCCGAGGACGACATCCACGCCCACATGGACACTTCGAGCGGCGAGCTGGTGCTCGACGTGGGTCACCTCGAGGTGCAGGACCTCAAGGTGACCGTCGACTACGACACCGCCAAGGCGATCCTCGTCGAGGGGAATCCGCAGGCCGGCATGCAGGCCTTCATGGCCGGCAAGGTGCGGGTCGAAGGCGACATGGCCAAGCTGATGGCGCTGCAGGCCGCACCGGCGGCCAGCGACCCCAACGCCGCCGAACTGGCCACACGCTTGCGCGACATCACCGCGTAGCGCCCGCCGGTCGCGCTCAGGTGGCGTCAGCCGCCAACGTCCGTATCCGCGCGTTCCGGGGCAGCGGCCGGATGAACAGCGCGCAGACCACCGCCAGCGCGGCCATGCCCGCGCCAACCCAGAACGGGACGCTGAAGCTGTGCAGTAGCGCCGTGCTGTGGTGCACGTTGCCCAGGCCCGAACGCCGAGCGATGGACTCCTGAATCGTCAAGACGACCTGGATCCCCGCCACCTCCCCCACCTGGGTGGCCATGAGCTGAGCGGCGCTCATGACGCCGTACTCCGACTCGGCCAGCTCGTTCGACATCGTGGCCGAGGTGGCGGGCATGGAGACGCCCATGCCGAGGCCCGAGAGCCCGAGTGCGATGAGGATGATGAGCAACCCCGATGATGGCCCGAGCGTGGCGAACAGGACCATGGAGAGGAACAGGGAGCTGGTGCCGACGAGCGTCGCCGTCCGCTCCCCCGTGCGCACCGCCATATAGCCGGCGATCGGCGCGCTGATAGCGAAGAGCAGTGGTCGGGCCACCGAGATGAACCCGACCTGCGAGACGCTGTAGCCGTAGACCTGTTCCATGAGCAACGGGAACAGGAAGAAGCCGCCGAAGTAGGCGAAGCTCGTGAAGCCCTTGGTGCCCATGGGGAACATAAAGTTGCGCCGGCGCCAATACGTGGTCGGCACCAGCGGGGTGGCGAAGGTGGCCTCTCGCCAGACGAACACCACGACCAGCACGACCGCCGTCACCCCCGCCGCGACGACACCGATCGAGGTCCAACCGACAATGGGACCGATGCTGAGCACCAACATGGCGGCCGTTACGGAGCCGGCCAGGCTCCAGCTGCCCACCCAGTCCATGCCCTCCCACACACGCGATCGCTCCGGGCGCCGCCCGCCGCCGCCGCCATCCCCGTCCTCCTCTGCCGCGGCAACGCCCCGTCGCGCCCGTCGCCCCGACGGCAGCAGGAGTGCGACCACCACCGAGGCGATGATCAGGAGCACCAGCTGGCCCCAGAACAGGGTCCGCCATCCGAAGAACTGGATCACCGGTGAGCCGAGCGTGACGCCGAGGACCGGCCCGCCCGCACCGACCAGCGACCACCACCCCAGCGCCTTGACCCGGTCCGCGGGAGCGAACAGCTCAAGGATGATCGCCATCGACGCCGTGCCGGTGGCGGCCCCCTGCACCCCGTCCAGAGCGCGGGCGAACAGCAGCATCCCGACGTCGGGTGCCGTCGCGGTGAGGATCGCGCTGACCATGGCCCCGAGCAGGCCGAATTGGTACAGCCGGCGATGGCCGAAGAGGTCCCCGGCCTTGCCGAAGAACGGGGCGGCGACGCCGAAGGCCAACAGCGGACCGGTCGAGGCCCACGCCAGCACCGAGAAATTCGTGTTGAAGTCCGCCTTGACCGTGGGCAGGGCGACCACGAAGACGGTGAAGGTGATGTTGAGGGAGAGCAGGCCGGCCAGCAGCGCGACGAGGGCCCACCACTGGTAGCGGGGACTCCGCACCGCCCGCGCCGACACCTTGCGGTGCAGCAGGGTGAACCAGTTCGTCTCGACCGAACCGTCGGCCCCGAGAGTCCCCATCGCCCCTCCGCCGGGGTCGAATTTGGGGTCGAGCAGCACGTCAGAGTGCTCGACCGAGGGCGTTTCCACCCGTGACACCCTACCGTTGCCGAATTTTCCCGAACCTGCGGCGAGGGGCTACCGGAAGCGGCGGAACCACCAATTCGGGTCGCGCCCGTGGGCGTGGAAATGGTTGGGGATCTGCCGCATGGCGCGGTCAATCGACCACTCGCCAGCGCCGAAGCGGGCGTCGGCAACCTGGGTCAGTTCGGCCATCATGTGGTCGACGTCGCCGTCGGGTGGCGTGGGTCCGTGGTGCTTCCACACCACCATGGGCACCCCGCACACCTCGCAGTCGGCCACCCAGCACACGTCGTCCTCGTGGTGCCATTCCGAGAGGCGCGCCGCCTCACAGAGGTCACAGGTCGGGTCGAACGGGAGTGCCACCGCGCCGTCTAGTGGGTGAACAGCTGAATGGACGAACCGGTCTGGACCGTCGAACCGACCGAGGGTTGGGTACCCGTCACGTTGTTGTTCGGGCTGCCCGAGACGCCCGACACGCTGAGCCCGTCCTGCTGCAACGCGCTGGTGGCCTGCGAGACCGAGTCGCCGATCACGTTCGGCACGGTGGTGGTCGGCGGGCCGGTCGACACGGTGACCGTCACGGCCGACCCATAGGGCGCCTGGGCCCCACTCGCCGGGGTCGTAGAGATCACGTCACCCGACGCCACCGTGGCGGAGGACTGGTTGG
>JBEKVF010000066.1:0-9045 GCA_049514295.1 Acidimicrobiales bacterium | reverse complement strand
GGCCAGCAGTCCGTCGACCCGGCCCGCATCGCGGTGGGCGGGGCGAGCGCCGGTGGCGGACTTGCCGCAGCGTTGGCATTGCTGGCCCGTAAGCGCGGCGAGGTGCCGCTCGCCTTCCAGCTGCTGGCCTACCCGATGCTCGACGACCGCACGGCGGAACGCACCGACATCGACGAGAGCCATTTCAAGTTGTGGAACAACAGGGCGAACCGCTTCGGCTGGCAGTCCTATACGGGTCATCAACCGGGTTCGGACAAGATCAGCGGGCTCGCGGCACCGTCACGCGACCTCGACCTCTCCGGGCTACCGCCGGCATGGATCGGCGTGGGAACACTGGATCTGTTCCACGATGAAGATGTCGCCTACGCCGGCCGTCTTCGAGAGGCCGGCGTCGAGTGCGAGCTGGACGTGGTGGAGGGCGCCTTCCACGGCTTCGACGCTGTGCGACCAAAGGCGGGCGTGTCCCAGGCGTTTCGCTCGTCCCAGGTCTCAGCGCTCGGTGCGGCCCTTCGCTGACGGCTGCACCCCCCGGCCGGGGGTGGCGCAGCACGGCAACCAGATCCCAAGCCCTTCGCCAGGCACCTCAGAGCTCGGATTCAGAGTGACCGGGCATGCTTCGGATCATGAATCTCATCACTTTGGAGTCGTGCCACAGCACCTGGATCTTTGACGCCCGCCAGCTGCGCTTCTGCCGCATCCTGAAGGGCATCGAGGTCGGACGCCGGCGTGTGTCCACGGAATGGCGCCCCTACTGGGAACTGGACATCGATCGGCACACGGAGGCCTTCACGGTCTACCTCAATGAAGCCCGAACACGCCTCATCCGTTCGTCGAGACACACACCGCAGTGCGTCCAGTGCGGGGGCTACGACACGCTCGAGCTGTCGCTCGAGGACATTCACCGGGCGGCTGCGTAGCGCAACGCCCGGACAGTGATCCGCAGAACAGGCACACCCCCCCCAGACGGCCACCACTCCCGAGCAACCTACGTGTCGACGTGAAGACGATGAGTCGAGTGGAGGCCAATCCCAAGGGCTACAACTTTCAGGTGCCAGTGACCAGCGGTCACGAGCACGAGGCCAAGGCCGCCCAGATGAAGAAGGGGCCGAATCGGCTTGGAATGTTCCTCTTGAGGATCCTGGGCTATAGACCTCAAAAGCGCTCCTGATTCTGGCCAGATTCGGTGAGCCACCACCTGTCGGAGCTTCCCGACGCACGGGGACACCCATCACCGGAGATTCGGGAGGTCGAGTGGGACCGGCGTCGGATTGATCGCAGTGGGACCTGAGCGGTCACGACATCCCCCGATCAATACCCCGGCCTGGGTACGTTGGCCCGGTGGGCGACGTGCCGACAGGCCGGCGAGATGACGACGTCGCCTGGGGTATCCAATCCCACGGGGAGTCCCGATGGCCTGAACTCCTGGCCGTGCTGATGGCCATGGCGCTGCAGCTGGTGCTGCCGGACAGCCTCATCCGGGGCCTCGGAAACCGAGCACTGATCCCATCCTTGGAGGGGGTCCTGCTGTTGGTTCTCCTGATTGCCAACCCGGGGCGTATCTCGAAAGAGGAGTCACGCCTCCGCATCGTCGGTCTGGCATTGATCGCCCTCATCACTGTCGCCAACGTGGTGTCGCTCATCGAGCTCATCCACGCGCTGCTCTACGGAAGCCGGGCAGGAGGACGCTCTCTCGTCTACGCGTCCGTTCCCATTTGGTTGACCAACGTTATCGTGTTCGGACTGTGGTTCTGGGAGCTCGACCGTGGCGGGCCTGCAACAAGGCAGCAGCCCGAACACCGCCGCCCGGATTTCCTCTTCCCGCAGATGTCCACGCCGGGGTCCGCCCCGGGCTGGACACCGGACTTTCTCGATTACCTCTACACGTCATTCACCAACGCGACCGCTTTCAGCCCGACCGACACAATGCCGCTCACGGCCTGGGCGAAATTGTTGATGATGCTGCAATCGCTCGCATCGTTGGTCACTGTCGCCGTCGTCATCTCGCGCGCGGTCAACATCCTGGGCTGAAGAGGCAATCAACGCCCCGCTCCGTCCTACTGGGATACCGGGCGTCGCCATCTACGGGTCCGTGAACGTCAGGGCGCTCCCGTGTCGGCAGGAACCTTCTCCAGCTCGTAGCGGGCGATGACGCCCGTCGTCGTCGGGTTGGTTTCCGTCAACCGCAGCGGAACCCGTGGCCCTTCAGAGGGGAACAGGCGGTGTCCCGCGCCAAGAACCAGTGGGTGGATCGTGAGGAGAAACTCGTCCACGAGGTCGTGTCGCATGAGCGACTGAAGCAGGGCCCCGCTGCCGAGCACCACCAGATCCCCCGATAGCTGCTTCTTGAGCTCCGTGATCGCCCTCGGGGCTTCGCCCGTGATGAGCGTCGAGTTTTCCCAAGGCAGCGGCTCGGTCAACGAGTTCGAGGCGACGTACTTCCGGGCTGCGTTCAGTCGGTCTGAAGGGATTGTCGGTCCGGTGAGGCCAGACACCGTAGAGGTCCTCGTACGTCCGCCTGCCGAACAGGAGGTCGCCGTCTTCCGAGCCACCGGCGCTCACCCCCGGTCCGATGCTGCTCGCCATCACCGCGTCTCCGCAAGGTGGCGACCACCCCCCGAAGCGGAACCCGTCACGGGTGTCCTCGTCGGGCCGTGCCGGCGCCTGCATGACGCCGTCGAGGGTGACATGCGTGACCGCCACGATCTTTCCCATCGAGATACCTCCTCTGCTCGGCCGAAGTGACAGTACCCACCCGATGAGGTATTCCCGAAGGTCAACACGCCGCACATCGGGCAGCCCAAGAGGGCCGATCCGCCCCAACTACAAGAGATCCGGTCCACCCGGTGCAGAGCGACAACCCAGCTCCGAAAATGCCGCCGGAGACCCTTGGTCCAGACGGGCCCGGATCACTGCCGCACACTCCCCGGGCGATCGGACGGAGGTGTCGACCTCGAGATCGTAGATCCCGGGATCATGGATCGCCCGCTCCCAGCGGAGGACGACGTCGGGGACCGCTCCGCCCGGCCCGCTCCCGACGTAGCGGTCTTCTCGACCGGGTTCACCGGCATCCCGGCGGTCCATGATCACCTCGACGGGACATCGCACGCCGATGAAGTAGGAGGGGAGATCGGCCAGCTCCTCCGCCACGCGCCTGAGAATCCCCAGGGGCTTCGAGTAGTCGTCGTGATGTCCGACATCGACGACCACGTTGAGCCCCAGCCGGCTGAGAGCCATGACCGATGCGTAGAGAGCGTCGAAGAGCAGGGGGAGGTGCCCTTCGAGGTCCGGCCGCTCTCCGCCGGGACGCAGACCGATTCCTGGCAGCAGTTGCGCGGGGGTGACGTACTCGCAGAATGCATCGACCCCGAGGTTCAGCCACATTCCATCGGAGGAATCCTGGATCGCCCTGGCAATGGTCGATTTGCCCGATCGAGGGACTCCATTGAGAACGACGATGATCCCGGGGTCCGGCACACCCACATCTCAGCGCAGATGGAGCGGGCTGGCTACAGGCTCCGATGGCAGGTGGCGGGGACACGTACCGGGGCAACGGAGTGGTGGCCAGGGCGGCTGCAGTGAGTCAAAGGCGGTGGTAGCCGTGCCCTGGGGCGTTTGTGCAGGTGGTCGGCCAACCCGCTAAAGGTTGTCCTCGTTGGCGACGAAAACGATCCGGGCGGACGATGCACCCCCGGTTGGCTGAAGACCGGGAGCTCCCCCGCTGAAGTGTGAGAAGGGATCGAGCAAAATGGTCACAGAGGAGGAATGGAGCGGAGAGGTCGCCCGGTCGAAGCGCTTCCGCCTACTGAGCCCCATCATCGCCCTCGGCGCCTTCGCTCTGATCTTCGTGCCGTGCATGGCGGCGGGCAACGCCATCGCATCGGGCTTCGCGAGCTATCTGGTCTCTGTCGGCCTCCTCATGGCCGTGATGCTGCCGCTCGCCTTCGTACTGGTCATCCTCGGCGAGCGCCAGCAACGGCTCACCGACCAGAAGATAAAGCACCTGAACACCGAGCTGACGGAAGCGATCACGTCGGCGGACCACGAGGCTGTCATCCGGGACTCCCAGGTGCAACGCCAGCGATTCGAGAGCCGTCTGGCCAACGCCCTGGACATGGCCGAAGGCGAACCCGAGGTCATCGACGTCATCCAACGCTCATTCACTGCGGTGCTGCCCGACGCCCCAGCGGAATTACTGCTGGCGGACAACAGCCACGCCCATCTCGTGCGGATGGCCGCGGTCGGTCCCGAGGGGGAGCCGCCCAGTTGCGGAGTGGACTCGCCTGACCGCTGCCCGGCGGCGCGGCGCGCGCAGGTCCAGGTGTTCGCCGACAGCGACGATCTCGACGCCTGCCCGAAGCTGCGCAACCGGCCGCAAGGGCGTATCTCGGCGCTGTGTGTGCCCGTGTCGATCATGGGTCGCACGGTCGGCGTGATCCATGCCACCGGCAGCCCACAGGTGGAGGTCGAAGACGACAGGGTCGACGACCTGGCCACCCTGGCCAAGCTCGCCGGGGCGCGCATCGGGCTTCTCCGGGTCATGGCCGAGACGCAGCTCCAAGCGTCGACCGACACATTGACGGGGTTGCTCAACCGCCGTGCCTTCTCCGAGCAGGTCGCGGCGGTCCCCCCACACCTCCATCCGATCGCGGTGGCGATGGCGGACCTCGATCACTTCAAGACGCTGAACGACACCTACGGGCACGAAACCGGCGACAGGGCACTGCGCCTCTTCGCCCGGGTCCTGCGCGATTCCCTCCGGGGGAGCGACCTCGTCTCGCGCTACGGCGGTGAGGAGTTCGCCATCGCCTTTCCCGACTGCTCTGCGATCGACGCCACCCGGGCGCTCAACACGGTGCGGGCCCAGCTCGGCGCCGCCATCACGGTCGGGGGACTACCCAAGTTCACCGCCAGCTTCGGCATTACCGATGCCGAGCCGGGCGAGGAGCTCACCACGGTCCTGCGCCGCGCCGACGGCGCGCTGATGACCGCGAAGCATCAGGGACGCGACAGGGTGGTCCTGCACGACGCGGCGGGCGCAGCGACCTCAGTCGACGAGGAGCCGCGCCTCGAGTCCTTTCTGGACGGGCAGCTGTCGCCGGCCGAATACGCCTGAACAAGGTCCGCCGCGTCCTCAACGGGGGGCACGAGGCATGCCCAGCCCGATCATGGCGATGATGTCTCGCTGGACCTCGTTCGTCCCACCTCCGAAGGTGAAAATGGTCTGACCCCGGGCCTGCTGCTCCAGGCGGCCTCGCAGGACCGCCCCTGGCGAACCCTCGGCCAGATAGCCCGCTTGGCCAACCACGTCGAGCAGCAGTCGATAGACCTCGAGGGCGACCTCGGTGCCATAGACCTTGGTGGCGGACGCATCGGCGGGGTTCAACCCCTTGTCGGAAGCCCACGCCACCTTCCAGTTCAACAGCTTCAGCACCTCGACCTTCGCATGCACCCTGGCCAGGCTGATCTGGACCCATTCGTGATCCATCACCGTGCGGCCGTCCCTGAGCCGGTGCCCCTGCGCCCATCGCCGTACCTCGGTGAGGCTCCGGAGCAACCCCGAAGCCGGGCAGATTGCCACCCGCTCGTGATTGAGCTGGTTGGTGATCAGCTTCCAGCCCTGGTTCTCCCCCCCGACAAGATTCTCGGCGGGGACCCGGACGTCCTCATAGAACGTCGAGCTGGTGATGTCGCCCACGATGGTGGCCAACGGGACCCAGTGGAACCCGGGCGTGTCGACCGGCACGATGAAGACGGACAGACCCTTGTGCTTGGGCGCATCGGGGTCGGTCCGGGCGGCCAGCCACACGTAGTCGGCGTACTGGATGGCGCTGGTGAAGATCTTCTGGCCGTTGATCACGTACTCGTCGCCGTCGCGCACCGCCCGCGTCTGCAGCGAGGCAAGATCGGTGCCCGCCGACGGCTCCGTGTAGCCGATGGAGAAATGGACCTCCCCCCTCAGGATGCCGGGCAGGATCCGTCGCTTCTGCTCGCTGGTGCCGAGGGCCATAAGGGTCGGACCGACACTGTTCAAGGTGAGGAGCGGCAGCGGCACACCGGCCCAGTGGGACTCCTCGACGAAGATCATCTGGTCGATGGGCCCACGGGCCTGACCTCCGTACTCGACGGGCCACCCGAGGCCCAGCCAGCCGTCCTGGCCCATCCGGCGGATGTACTGGGTGTAGGTCGGCTCGTTCCGGGCCGAACCCGCCACATCTGCGACCAGCTCTTCGAAGTACGCCCGGAGCTGGCGCCGCAGGTCCCGCTGTTCTGCCGTGAACTCCAGGTACACCGTGGCCTCCCGGTCGAGATCCCGTCGCTTCCTTGCGGGAGAGCATTATCGCGAGGAACCATCCCGCCCTGTTGTCCGGTCGACAACTGGGCCTGGGTCACGCGGCTGACACTGCCCTGTGCTCGCACCCATTGCAGGTCGGGGGACACCCCATACCTCGGACGTGCCCGATCAACCGACCCCTCCCGGTCCGGCCTATGGGGGCTCGACCGTCTTTACTTTGCCAGGACCACTATCCCCACCACTGCGAACACAATCCCGCCCAGCAGGTAGCAGGACCCGAGAACCTTGCGGTACCTGTCGGGATCTCCGGTCCGAAGTGAGTTGGGTATCGTCTTCCCCACAATCTGCGTTCCCATGGTCCGATAGTCACGCAGCAGTATGACTCCGAGCAGCATGAGGACAACGCCGAATACGATGCCGAGTGTGGCTCCCATTCGGATGATTCTGCCGCACATCTGCAGGGAGAATCCGACGGGACCGCCTGTCTGCCTCGCTCACCCAACGGCGATAGGGGCTGGCTTGGACCGCCGAACTGGGCATGCATTCAGATTCGTTACGCAACTACCACCGAAAAATGACCAAGCGAATGGCGCTACTGGGTGCAGTCATACTTGGACTTGTCCTGACGGCGTCTGCGGTGGCTGACTCCTACAGGGGGATCAGCGCGGATCCAATCTCGGACCGGGCACCGGATGTGGGATCGAGCCACTCGCGCAGTGCCTCATAGACAGAGGGATGGTTGAGGAGATTGAAGTGGTGGAGCCCCCCGAAGTGGCGCGTGTGCTCGACGGGGAAGGGGATGTGCCCGCCGTCACGGGATTGGCCGCGGGCACTATCGGGCTGGACGAGAAAGTCGCCCACCAATCGACCGAGCGGGTTGTTGCGGCTCGTTGTCACTGTTGCGCTGATCGCGTAGTGATTGGCCCAAGGAATGAGGGGAACCTCATTGGGTTCGCGCTTCGATCCGGGGCCACCATTGCGCCAATCGTCGTCGAGCAGATAGCCGGCACTTAGATCCTTGATTCCTGCGCTGCGCCTGTCGAGGATCGAAGCCAGCGGCCGACTCTCATCGAGCTTGCCGAACACGCCGCTGAGGCGGCTCACCCACTGCTCAAGGCTCGCCCCCAGATGCGGAGTGCCGAGGTAGAAGACGTGTCGCAGCATCGACACCCACGAATGGTTCCCCTGATGCGCATAGTGGCACGCGCTGCGGGAAACCAGACCACCCATCGAATGACCTACGAGGATCAACTCGGTTACCGGAGTGGGCCAGGCTCCAGCGACATCGTGAAGGAGTGAGGTCAGGTGCTGACCGTTCTCGGAGATGTGGAGGCCTGTGTTGTAACGAAGATAGACGGGGGTGTAACCAAGATCTTGAGCGAGCCGAGAACCATAGGTCGACTCGGTGCCCAAGCCATGGCGATCCGCGTGCAGCCTCCACGACTCCTCGGTTTCGCCCAGGCCGTGAACGAAGACCGCCACCTTCGAGGTTGCCTCGGGGAATGCGGCTTCGAGAGAGTCGCGCCGAGGCTGGACGTCTGCTCGAGCACTTCTCACAGCCATTGGGATCGCCAATGGGCTGCCCTGGTCGGCGAGCTCGTCTCCCCAGATCGCGTTGAGCACTGCCAACGCCAGGTTGCTCCGGGGAGTCGATCCTGCCGGAAAGACTGAACCCGCGGCAGCACCGACGAGTTCGCTGGCGGCCATGCCGGCGGCCAGGCCTGTCCCTCGGATCAAGGTGTAGACGCCGGTGGCGATGACGTCGTGGATGACTCGGGCGGGGAGGCTGACTGGAGCAGTAATTGTGAACGTCCTGCTTGCGGCAGCGCGATGCACCTGCTCGACGTCCGAGACGGCGTCAGCCAAAGTCCGCGTTGCCAGCTGACCGCTGGCCCGGATCTCCTCAGACTTCATAACCCTCCCCCCGAAGCCAAGCTCGACTCTACCAATGTGGCACTCGAATCGGCCCAGGACTCCTCGAGACTCTGAGTAGCGCCGTCGATGTGAACGAGGTCGGAGGTGCTCCCGGTGTGATCCGAATTGGCTGACCCGAAGCCTGCCCCCAAGGTGCCGGTCAGCTATGCCCGGGCCCGGAGTACCGGGGCACCCGTACCGCCGTCAATGGAGTTGATAGGTCGTGCTGGAACTTGTGCGTATGAATCCGGCTCCCAGGTACAGCCTGATGGAGGCCCGGTTATCGAGGAGGTACGTGACCTTCATCCTTGAGCAGCCACGGTTCGCTAGGCGATCTAGCCCCGTTGCGAGAAGAGCAGAGGCGAGACCGAGCTGCTGAAACGGTTCCTCGGTGCGCATCGGTTCGACCAGGCCGACGCCGGTGATCGTGTCCGCCCAGAAGAGGCCGTAAGCGGCAACGTCGTCGTCCGGGCCGTACACGACGAGGTCAAGCCATGGGTCATAAAGACTGCATTCAGTCAGGCGAATAGCGATATCGGAACCGTTCCTCGCGGCCAAGTGATGCTCTCGTGTCGGATTCACGTCTCTAGAGCTGATGGAGAACCCCTCGGCTGCAGCGGCTGGAGCGGGTCGTTCTGAGGAGTTCAACCAGGTGGCCATCCCCACTTCTTCGGTTGGACGGAACCCATACGCCGTTATGCGCTCGGCTAGCTCGACGTTGTCGTCCCGTACCGTCATCTCAACCGTGGCTTCTCCCAGGGTTTTGATCATGCGTGCTGCCTCGGGCCACATCAGGTCAAGAAATGCCTGCTGATCATCCTCGGGCATCAGCAGATCAC
>JBEKVF010000065.1:0-10328 GCA_049514295.1 Acidimicrobiales bacterium | reverse complement strand
ATCCTCGCCTCCGTGGGGGGCGCGGTGATCGCCGCGATCATCGCCTCGAGCTTCGGGGTCAAGGGCACCATCGTCGGCGTGGCCATCGGGTCGGCGGCCGCCACCATCGGCACCGCGCTCGTTGCGCAGTCCATCGAGCGCGGTCAGCAGGCCGTCAAGCAGGTGGTCGTCCGGGCCCCCGACTCGTCCTCCCTCTTGCGCAAGCTGGGGGGGACTGGTCCGAGTGGCGCGGCATCTTCCGTCGATGCCTCTTCCACTCCGACCGAGGCCGTGGCGACGGGCGCGGCGGCCGAGACGGTGGAAATGGAGTCGGCCACGGCGTCGGACGAGACCGGGCGCCTGGAGATCTCTGCGGTGGCCGACGCTCCGGCGACCGAGCGCCTGCAGGCCACCACCACGCCTGTGCAGCCGGCGGTGCCGGGAGCCCGGACGGGTGCCCGGCGGCAGTTCTCCTGGTCCGCCATCGCCGGGACGGCGGCCATCGTCTTCGTGCTGGCCCTCATGTTCATCACCGCCATAGAGCTGATCTCCGGCAAGCCGTTGGCGTCCATCTTCGGCAACGCGGGCAGCGGGACCACCGTGGGGAACGTCGTCACCCCGCCGCCGGCAGCGACCACGTCGACCACCACGACCACCACGTCGTCGACGTCGACGACGACGACGAGCACGACGACCACCTCGTCGTCGACCACCACGACCAGCACCACGGCGCCCACGGGCAGCTCGACCACCTCGACCACCCCGGGTGCCTCGACGACCACCACCACCGGGGTGGGCTCGTCGTCATCGACATCGACGACGGTGGCCGGGGCTGCTACCAGCCCTTGAACTCGGCGGGACGGCGCTCCACGAAGCTGGCGATGCCCTCCTTGGAGTCCTGCGTGTTGGTGACGAGCTCCTGCCCCATGGCCTCGTCGTAGAGCGAGGTAGCCCGGTCGACGTCGAGAGCGCGGTTGGTCAGCCACTTGGCGATCCAGATGGCCTTCGTCGGCCCCTTGGCCAGGCGGCCCGCCAGGTCCTCGAGCGTCGATTGCAGCTCGGCGCGCGGCACCAGGCGGTTGACCAGCCCGATCCGGTAGGCCTCGGCGGCCGGTACGTCGTCGCCGAAGAAGAAGAGCTCCTTGGCCTTCTGGATCCCGACCAGTCGGGTGAGGATCCAGGCTCGGCCATCACCACGAGGTCGCACGCCAGGGCCAGGTGCATGCCGCCGCCTGCGGCGGTGCCGTTGACGCCCGCGATGACCGGCTTCTCGCAGTCGAGGATGGAGGTGACCAGGCGCTGCCATCCGTCCCGGATCATGCGGGAGCCCTCGCCCACGACGCCCTCGGGGGCGTCATCGGGCTTGGGCCGTGGAGGCAGGCGTCCGCCGCGCAGGTCGGCCCCGGTGCAGAAGGCTCTGTCGCCGGCGGCGGTGATGACCACCACCCGGACGAACAGGTCGGACGACGCGTCACGCACCCACTCGGCGATCCGGTCGCGCATGAACTGGGTCATCGCGTTCCCCGCGTCCGGCCGGTTGAGGGTGATCCAGCAGATCCCGTCCTCGATCCGCCGGGTGAGGTCGTTGCCCACCGGGTCGTCGGTCGTGTCGCTCATGGGTCTCCTTGCGTGTGGTCCGTGTCGTGCCGGGCGCTCAGGCCAGCACGACGAGGGCGTCGGCCGCAACTGCACCGTGCGGGCCGGCCAACAACGGGTTGATGTCGACCTCGGCCACCTCGTCGGAGAGGTCGACGGCCAGGTGCTGCATCTTCATCAGCACGTCCACCAGCGCGGCGCGGTCCGCGGCCGGCTGCCCCCGCACGCCGCGCAAGAGGGCGGCGCCGCGCAGCTCGTCCAACATGGCCGTGGCGTCACGTGTCGTGAAGGGGGGGACGCGGAACGTGACGTCGTGCAACACCTCGACGAGGACTCCGCCGAGGCCGAACATGACCACCGGCCCGAACAGGTCGTCGCGGGCGATGCCGACGACGGTCTCGATGCCCTGGACCATCTGGGCCACGAGCACGCCGTCCACGTTTGCCTTGGGCGCCGCCTTCTTGGCCGTGGCCACCAGGCGCTTGTACGTGCGCCGGGCATCGTCCTCGTCCCGCACGCCGACCGCCACGAGCCCGAGGTCGGACTTGTGGAGGATGTCCGCCGAGACGACCTTCATCACCACGGGGAAGCCGATCTTCTTGGCCGCCTTGGCCGCCTCCGCCGCCGACGTGGTGACCCGCTCCTTGGGCAGCGCGATCCCGTACGCCTTGAGCAGGGCCTTGGAGTCCTGCTCCGAGAGGGCCTCGCCGCTCGCCCGCCGGGCGCCCCCGGGCGCGATCAGCGGCAGTGCGGTCCGCCTGGCCGGGGTCGGGCGCAGCGCCGGCCGGGTGAAGGCCGACTGGTAGGAGGTGACGAACCGGTGGTGGTCGAAGTAGGCCTTCGCCGCCATCACCGCGTTGGTGAAGGTGCGGAACGTCGGCACCGTGCTCTCGAGCAGCGTCTTGGTGTACGCCTCCTCGGTGCCGACGGGGGAGCCCCACACCACGAAGATGGGCTTGTCCGTCGTCGCGGCCGCGTCGACGAGGTCCTCGCACAGCTTGTTGCCCATGGACGGCAGTGCGCCGGTGATGGGGCACAGGAGAAGGTCGACGTTGGGATCGGCCAGCATCGTCTCGATGATCTTCGGGCCCCGCCAGTCGCGCACCGGGGCGCCGCCGTTGTCCACGGGGTTCGAGACACGCAGGTACGGGGGGATCCACTCGTGCAGCTGCACCTGGGAGGCCTTCGTGAGAGAGGGGAGCTCGAGCCCCGCCGCCGCGACCATGTCGGCCATGTGCGCGCCGGTGCCACCCGAGATCGAGTAGACGCAGACCCGTCCTCCGGCGCCGCGGGTCAGGCGCCTGATGGCGGCAGGGGCGGGAGCCTTGCTGCGCGCGAGCGCGGCGGAGACGTCGAGCAACTGGTCGAGCCCATCGACCCGCTGCATGCCGTACTGGCGGAACACGGCGGACACGACGTCGTCGGACCCGGTCAGGTGGCCCGTGTGCGCCTTGGCCATGGACTTGCCCTCGTCCGTGCGGCCCACCTTCACGGCGACGATCGGGACCTTGCGCCGGGCCGCCGCATCGGCCGCCAGCTGCAGGGTCCGCCCGTCCTTGAAGCCCTCGATGTAGCAGGCGACGACACCTGTCGTCTCCAGGCCCGAGAAGTAATTGATGAAGTCGGCCGACTCCATGTCCGCTTCGTTTCCGGCCGGCGCCCAGTGGGAGAGCTTGATGCCGATCTCCTGCCCCTGGAACACGGGCCGGCCCTGGTGACCGCTCTGGGTGATGAGGGCGATCGCCTTGCCCGGCAGATCGTCGCGGAAGACCTCGAACGCGTTGAGGTTGGTGTTCGGCCCGAGGACGTGGAGCTCGCCGCTCTCGATGATCTTCTCCATCTGGTCCTGGAGCTGCTCGCCCCTTGCTCCGACCTCGGCAAACCCCGCCGCGAACACCACGGCGAACTTCGCGTCGGCCGCCACCGCGTCGCGCAGGATCGGCAGCGGCTCGCCGACCAGGATCGCCACGAGGTCCAGCTGGTCCTCAATGTCCGTCAGCGCCTTGGCGCAGGTTCGGCCGGCCACCGTCTCCCGGTTCGGATTGACGAAGTACACCGTGGCACCCCGCTCCTCGGCCCACACGGTGATCTTCTGGGTCAGCGCCGTGTTGGGTCGTGCGTTGGAGTCCGATGCCCCCACGACGGCCACCCGCTTGGGGCGAAAGAACGTGTCCAGGTCGATGGAGCGGAGGGCGGTCGGCCGGCCTGTGATGTCCAGCTTCTCGCCTGTCCCCGTGGTCTGAGTTGCCATGTCCCTCCCTCGTGCCGCGCCGCCGTGACCTCGGCGCCGGTGCCGTCGCCGGTGCTCCGTGCAGTTTCACAGCCGCGGCCGTCCCTCGTCGGGCTCCGGCGCGTGGCGGCGGGCCCGCAGAGGGCCCGCGGGGGCACTCACCGTATATGACGCCGGTGTCAGTGTCGATCCGGGTCGGGGCGCGATCGTCCCCGGTGGAGGGCGAATTCGGCCGAATTGTCGGGTCTCCGCCGCCCCCGTTACGGTAGGTGACAGACGTGTCAGTCTTCTCTCCGGATTGGGGGCTTCATGGGCATTTTGGACGGGAAAATCGCCGTTGTCACCGGGTCGGGCCATGGCATCGGCCGCGGTGAGGCGCTGGAGTTGGCGGGGCAGGGCGCCAAGGTCGTGATCAACGACCTCGGGGGGTCGGCCAGCGGCGAAGGCGCGGACAAGCGCCCGGCCGACGAGGTTGTCGAGGTCATCACGTCGCGGGGCGGCGAGGCGGTGGCCAACTACGACGACGTGTCCGACTTCGGCGGGGCCGAGAACATGATCGCCACGGCCTACGACGCCTTCGGCGGGCTCGACATCCTGGTCAACAACGCGGGCATCATCCGGGACAAGATGATCGTGTCGATGACCGAGGACGACTTCGACTCGGTCATCCGGGTCCACCTCAAGGGCACGTTCGCGGCGACGAAGTTCGCGTGCATACGCTGGCGCGAGCGCTCCAAGGCGGGTGAGCCCGTCCGGGCCGCCATCGTCAACACGGTCTCCTCGGCGGGGCTGCAGGGCAACGTCGGCCAGGCCAACTACGGGTCGGCCAAGGCCGGGATCGCCGCATTGACGATCATCACCTCGCTCGAGGGGTCCCGCTTCGGGGTCCGGGCCAACGCCGTCGCGCCGGGAGGCGTCACGCGGCTGACCGGTGGAGTCCTGAAGGACGTCGAGCTGAAGGAGCCGGATCAGTACGGGGATGACGAGTTCAGCCGGCTCAACCCGCAGAACTCGGCGCCCATGGTCGCCTGGCTGGCCTCGGACCAGGCCCTCCACGTCACCGGGCAGGTGTTCCGCGCCGTGGGCGCGACCATCGCGCATTACGAGCCCTGGCGGCTCGGCGGCACCATCGACAACCCCAAGGGTGAGGTCAAGTGGGACCCGGCCGACATCGCGGCCGAGGTCAACGCGCAGATCTTCCACTCGCGTCACCCGGGCCTGAAGATGGGCGGCGGCTGATCGCCGGTCTGCCCACCGGGCCCTAACCTGACCGGATCACCGGTCCACGGACGGAAAAAGGAGAGCAGGAGAACCATGGCCAACCGCCGCGTGGCGATCGTGGGCGCATCGACGTCCGACTGCGGTCGTGTCGATGACAAGACGGCCTTCCAGCTGAACTTCCAGGGCACCACTCGTGCGCTGGCCGATGCCGGGATCGGGAAGTCCGAGGTCGACGGCTTCATGTCCCTGACCGGCGCGTTGCCGCCCGTCGAGCTGGCCGAGTACCTGGGCATCCGCCCCAACTGGGTGGACTCCACCGGGCATGGCGGCAGCATCTGGGAGTTCATGGTCGAGCATGCCGCCGCGGCCATCGCCCAGGGACTGGTCGAGGTCGTCGTGCTCACCTACGGGTCCACGCAGCGGGCCGACCTGAAGAAGAAGCTGCGCATGGCGAACCTGTCGTTCGGCACCCGCGGGCCCGTGCAGTTCGCCGCCCCCTTCGGCCATCCGGTGGGCTCCCACTACGCCATGGTCGCCCGCCGCCACATGCACGAGTTCGGCACGACCATTGAGCAGCTGGCGGAGGTGGCCGTGTCCACCCGCTACAACGCGGGCCTCAACCCCGAGGCCTACTACCAGGACCCGATCACGATCAGTGATGTCGTCGACGCCCCGATGGTGTGGGACCCGCTCACCAAGCTGCACTGCTGCATCCGCTCGGACGGGGGCGGGGCGATCGTCCTGACCCACGAGGAGCGCGCCCGTGACTGCGCCAAGGCGCCGATCTGGGTGCTCGGCACCGGCGAGGCGGTCTCGCACACGACGATGAGCGAGTGGGAGGACTTCACCGAGTCTCCCTGCGTCCGCTCGGGCCAGATGGCCTTCGAGCGCGCCGGCGTCACGCCCGAGGACATCGACACCGTGCAGGTCTACGACGCCTTCACCCCCATGGTCATCCTCACCCTCGAGGGGCTCGGCTTCTGCAAGAAGGGGGAGGGCGGGCCGTTCGTGGAGGACGGCAAGATGCGGGTCGGGGGCGCGCTGCCCACCAACACCGACGGCGGCGGGCTCTCATCCTGCCAGCCGGGCATGCGGGGCATGTTCCTCCTCATTGAGGCGGTCAAGCAGCTGCGGGGCGAGTGCGGGCCGCGCCAGGTGCCCGACGCCCAGTTGGCCTGCGTCAACGGGACGAGCGGCTGGTTCACCGCGGCCGGCACGGTCATTCTCGGGCGCCACTAGGCGGAGGCGCCCGTAGCCTGGGGTGATGCCCGCGCCCTACGACCTCACGCGGGACGAGCTGACCCGGCTCCTCGAGGGCGAGCCGGCCTACCGGGCCCGCCAGGTGTGGGAGGGCCTCCACGCCAGGGCACAGCGGCCCGAGGACATGACCGAGCTTCCCGCGGCGCTGCGCGCCTCGCTGGAGACGGCGCTCCCGCCGGCTCTGCGCGAAGTGTCCCGCCGCACGGCCGACGCCGGGCAGACGACGAAGTGGCTGTGGGCTCTCCATGACGAGGCCCGCGTCGAGACGGTGCTCATGCACTACCCCGACCGGGTCACCGTGTGCGTGTCCACCCAGGCCGGGTGCGCCATGGCCTGCCAGTTCTGCGCCACCGGGCAAGCCGGATTCTCGCGCCACCTGACCGAGGGCGAGATCGTGGAGCAGGTGGCGGTCGCCATGCGGGAGGCGCTGCCGCGCCGGCTCACCAACGTCGTCTTCATGGGGATGGGGGAGCCCCTGGCCAACTACGACCGCGTGTGGGGCGCCGTCGTCCGGCTCAACGGCGAGATGGGCCTTTCGGCACGCCACCTCACCCTCTCCACGGTCGGCATGGTGCCGGGGATCCGCCGGCTCGCCGCCGAGGCCCTGCCGGTCAACCTGGCCGTCTCGCTGCACGCCGCCAACGACGCGCTGCGTGACGAGCTGGTGCCCATCAACCGGCGGTACCCGCTCGCCGTGCTCGCCGACGCCTGTGCCGCGTACGTGGAAGCAAGTGGCCGCCGCCTCTCCATTGAGTGGGCGCTCATCGACGGCGTCAACGACCGCGGCAGCGACGCGTCTGAGCTCGCAGCCTTCGCCCGTCCGCTGGGGGCTCACGTCAACCTGATCCCGCTCAACCCGACCCCCGGCTACCCGGTCGTGGGCTCTTCCGCGGACCGGGTGCGGCGCTTCCGTGACGAGTTGAGGGCGCTCGGCGTGAACGCCACCATCCGCGCCACCCGGGGGGCGGACATCGACGCCGCCTGCGGGCAGCTGGCTGCATCGGTAGCCGGCTCGCCGGCGTCGGCGGAGGCCGTCCGATTGCTCCCCGGCGCCCGCGGTCGCTAGAACAGCGGCATGGCAAAGGCGAAGCGGTCAAGCGTGGTGCGCCCGTCGTGGCTGTGGTTCCTCCTTCTCGACGGCGGCATCGTCGTCCTGACCAAGCTGGCCCTCAGCAAGACGGCCCACGACAAGGCGAGTGAGATGACCGGCGACGTACTGCCCCCGCGCGAGGTGTTGCAGGTGCTGCTCGTCGGCACCGCCGTCATCCACGCCGGCGAGGCGTTGGCGGCGGGTCGCATGGCCCGTCGGCGCGGCCTGCCGGCCCGCGCCTGGCGCCTGCAGACGTTCATCGTCGGCTTCCCGTCCCTTCTGGCGATGCGCCGGAGCACGCCACCCGGCTGATCCTCCCTGCCCACCATCGCCCCAGTGCAGAACGGCGGCGGCGGTGCCCCATCCGGCACCCGGACGCCACCACCTATACCGTGGGTCGGCTCACCCACTCACCCACTCACCCACTCACCCACTCACCCACTGGAGGTCGAGAGCGTGCTCGGCGACATCTTCGGACCGGACATCTTCGTCGTGTTCATCGTGTTCGTCCTGGGCGTGGTCGGCCTCGTCGTCCCGATCTGGGGCATCGTCGACGCCGCGTCGCGGCCGTCCGACGGCGGCAACACGGCGGACTTCAACATCCAGACGGATCCCCACCCGGCGGTGTCGACCTCGTCGTCGTGGTCCTGGGTCAACAGGGACAGCCCGCAGGTCATTCAGGTGGCGGCGACCAATTCCAGCGACATCCAGCACGAGAACAACGACGCGTTCTACTCCGGCATCATCTTCGGGGTCGTGGGCGGTGCGCTGATCGCCCTGATCACCGAGCTCGTCGTCCCGCTGCGGCGGCAGCATGGGCGTCACGGCCACTAGGCCGGACCTGCTCGAGGCTCAGCGGTTCTTCCAGTGAGGCGGCCGCTTCTCGGCGAAGGCCAGCGGGCCCTCGGTGGCGTCCTCGCTCGAGAAGACCTCGCCAGAGATCTCCGACTCGATCTTGTAGGCCTCCTGCATGTTGGTGGCCAGGCCGCGCAACACCGACTCCTTGGTCTTGCGGATGGCGAAGGGGCCGTTGGCCGTGATGCGGTGCGCGTAGTCGTGGGCCCGCTCCATGAGGTCCGCCGGACGGCACACCTCGTTGAGCAGCCCCATGTCGTAGGCGCGCTGGGCCGGCACCTGGTCGGCGCACAGCAGGAGCTCCATGGCGGCGGGGTAGGGGATCTGGCGGGGTAGGCGCACCGTGGTGCCGCCCCCGGCGAACAGCCCGCGCTTGGGCTCCATCACCCCGAAGGTCGCGGTGTCGCTCGCCACGCGGAGGTCGGTGCCGCCGAGCATCTCCATGCCGCCGGCCACGCAGGTGCCGTTGATGGCCGCGATGATCGGCTTGTACAGCTTGGTCCCCCGCAGCACCGCCTTGACTCCGTCGTCGAGCCGGTAGCCGCCGATCTCGCTGACCTCGCCCGCTTTCATCTTCTTCTGCAGCTCGGTGATCTGGGGGATGTACGTCTTGAGATCGGCGCCGACGCAGAAGTCCCTGCCGACCCCGGTCACGATGGCGACATAGGCGTCATCGTCGTCGCCGAAGCGCTCCCACGTGGAGCGGAGCTGGAAGAAGTGCTCCATGTCCAGCGAGTTGCGCGCCTCGGGGCGGTTGATGGTGATGGTGACGATGTGGTCGTCACCCGTGGCGTAGTCGATCGACATGTGCTCCGGTGCTCTCAGGAATCGGGTACGGGAAGAAGTGGCCTGCGCCCGGTCGGGGAACGCCTCAGTCCGCGGCGTGGCCCCGGGACAGGCCCGAGGTGAAGCTGGAGATGCTCACGATGCCGTCCTCGTTGGTCGACGTGTGGCCCCGGGCCCTCGACACCAGCGAGGTGTCGACATCCGCCGCCTCGGCCCGCAATGCCTCCACCGTGCACTTCTCGCGCGGCCGCACACTGAAGGGGTCGTACTGGAAGTGCTTCATGGCGTTGAGGTGGGTGATCTTGTTGATGTCCTCGTCGGGCACGTCGGCCAGGTACTTCATGCACGCCTCCGGCGCCGTCGGCCACGTCGAGTCCGAGTGGGGGTAGTCGCACTCCCACGTGATGTTGTCGATGTTCAGGTAGTCCCGGCTTGCGACCCCGAAGGCGTCGTCGATGAAACAGGTGATGATGCGGTCCTTGAAGACCTGGCTCGGCAGCATGTCGCCGAAGTCCTGCCCCGTCCACTTGTGGTGGTGCTGGTACACGTAGTCGATGCGCTCGAGGGCGTAGGGGATCCAGCCGATGCCGCCCTCCGAGAGGGCGAAGTGCAGGTCCGTGTACTTGCGCAGCACGGGCGACCACAGGAGGTCGGCGGCCGCCTGGACCATGTTCATCGGCTGCAGGCTGATCATCACGTCGATGGGCGCGTCGGCGGAGGTGACGAGAATCTGGGACGACGAGCCGAGGTGCATGCAGATGACCGTGCCCTCGTCGGCGCAGGCCGTCCAGAAGGGGTCCCAGTGGCTCGAGTGCAGCGAGGGCCAGCCGAGCTTCTCGGGGTTCTCCGAGAAGGTGACGGCGTGGCACCCCTTCTTGGCCACCCGGCGCACCTCGGCCGCGGCGAGCTCGGGGTCCCAGATGGCGGGGATGGAGAGGGGGATGAAGCGGCCGGGCTCGGCACCGCACCACTTGTCGATGTGCCAGTCGTTGTAGGCGCGCACCATGGCGAGCGCCTCGTCCTTGTCCTCGCGGCGGGCGAAGAGCTGGCCGCAGAACTGGGGGAAGGAGGGGAAGCACATGGAGCCGAGCACGCCGTTGACCGACATGTCGCGCACCCGCTCGTGGACGTCGTAGCAGCCGACCCGCATGTCGTCGAGGGACATCGGCTCGATCCCGTACTCCTCGGGCGGGCGGCCGACGACGGCGTTGAGGCCCACGTTGGGGATCTCGTTGCCGTCGTAGTACCAGTAGTCGGTCCCGTCGGGACGGCGGATGAGCTGGGGCGCCTTGTCCTGGTACTTGGCCGGCA
>JBEKVF010000064.1:0-9191 GCA_049514295.1 Acidimicrobiales bacterium | reverse complement strand
CTGGAGCAGCTGGCCGAGTACTGCGAGCAAGCGCAGGCCGCCGGGGTGACCGAGCTCGCCCTCACCGAGCACCTGTACCGCTTCCGCCAGGCCGACGCGCTCCTGGGCGGCTTCTGGGACGACGGGCGCGTGCCGCCCGCCCTGGCCGAGTCCATGGCCAGGTACTGGAAGTTCCACGCGACGGCCGACCTCGACGCCTACGTGGCGTGCGCCCAGGAGGCCAAGGAGGCCGGCCTGCCCGTCGTCATCGGCCTCGAGGTCGACTACTACGAGGGCCGCATGCACGAGGTGGCCCGGCTGCTCGGCGGGTACCCCTTCGACGTCCTGCTGGGCTCGGTGCACTGGGTCGGCGGCTGGCGGTTCGACGACCTCGACGACCCGGTGTCGATGGGCGAGTGGTCGGTGCGCGAGGTCGACGCCTGCTGGGACGCCTACACCGCCGCCATCGAGGAGCTGGCCGCCTCGGGTGCGTGCGACGTGCTGGCCCACCCGGACCTGATCAAGGTCGCGGGCTACGTGCCGGACGCGCCGACCGAGTGGTGGGACCGCATCGCCGAGGCGGCGGCGTCCTCGGGCATGGCGGCGGAGCTGTCCTCGTCCGGCTGGCGCAAGCCGGTGGGGGAGCAGTACCCGGCCCAGGGGCTGCTCGAGCGCCTCGTGGCGCGCCGCGTGCCCCTCACCACGGCGTCGGACGCCCACCACCTCGACCACGTCGCCCACCGGGCCGACGATCTGCGCGCGCTGCTGGCCTCGGTGGGCGTCGGCGAGCTGCGGGGGTACCGGGCCCGGGCCCCGCACGTGGTGCCGGTGACGACCCCGCCGGCGGGGTCGGGCCGCCTGGCCGCCGAGCGGTCGGAGGCGTAGGTGCCGACCCCCGCCGAGCTGGCGCAGAGCCACACCGACCTCAAGCCCGAGGAGCTCGAGCACCTGCAGCGCCTGCTCGGGAGCTGGGGCGTGCTGGCCGACCTCTCCTTCTCCGACCTCCTGCTCCTGGTGCCGGTGCACACCGTCGGCGACGGCTCGACCCTGGGGGCGGGGGAGGACCCCGAGCTGGTCGTGCTCGGGCAGATGCGGCCGAACAACCGCCCCACGCTGGTTGACCAGGACCTCGTCGGCCAGACCGTCAACGAGTCGCAGTGGACGCTCGTGGCCCGCTGCCTGCATACCGGTGAGATCGTGCGCGGTAGCATCCACCACCCGATCCTGGGCGAGCAGGTCCCGGTGGAGAACATCCCCGTCCGCTTCGAGGGCCGGATCATCGCGGCGCTGCTGCGCGTCTCCCTGGCGCCGCTCAAGGGGCCCACCAGCATGTACGAGCGGACGTACCTCGACGTGTTCGAGCGGCTGGCCGACATGGTGGCGCAGTCGGCCTTCCCCTTCCCCGACGAGGACGTCGGCACCGAGGAGGCGCCGCGGGTGGGTGACGGCGTCGTCGTGGTCGACGCCGACGGGCGGGTGGAGTTCGCGTCGCCCAACGCGATGAACGCGTTCCACCGCATGGGGATCTACACCCAGCCCGAGGGGCGACGGTTCGGGGACCTCGACATCGAGGAGTCGGCCGTCGAGTGGGCGCTGGCCACGGGGCGTCCCGTCGTCGAGGAGGTCGAGCGCCGCCCCGACGTCATCGTCCTCGTCCACTGCATCCCGTTGCTGACGCACGGCATCGTGACCGGGGCGATGATCCTGCTGCGCGACGTCACCGACGTGCGACGCCTCGACCGGCTGCTCCTTTCCAAGGACGCGGCCATCCGGGAGGTGCACCACCGCGTCAAGAACAACCTGCAGACGATCTCGTCGCTGCTGAGCCTCCAGGCGCGCCGGGTGGGCGACCGCGCGGCGCGGGTCGCGTTGTACGAGGCCGAGCGCCGCGTGCGCTCCATCGCCCTCGTGCACGAGATCCTGTCGCGCGACCCGAGCGACCAGGTGCCCTTCGCGGAGATCGTGTCCTCGCTGGTGCAGATGGCGGAGGACTCGGTGGTGTCGTCCCAGCCCATCGTGATCTCCGTCCACGGCGACCTCGGCGATGTCACGGCCGACGTGGCGACGCCGCTGGCGGTGACCGTGGCCGAGCTGCTGCAGAACGCCGTCGAGCACGCCTTCGACCCCGAGGCCGCCGGCGGCACCGACTGTGCGCCCGGGCTCGAGGGGGCGGGCGGTGCCGCGGGCTCCGCGCCGGTGGGCCACGTCGACCTGACGCTGTCGAGCGAGGAGACGGAGCTGCGCGTGGAGGTGCGCGACGACGGGCTGGGGCTGCCGGAGGGTTTCGACATAGAGCGGACGACGAGCCTCGGCCTCTCGATCGTGCGCGACCTGGTGGTCAGCCAACTCGAGGGGACCATCTCCATGGAGGCGATCCCCGGCGACGACGGTGGCGGGACGCGGGTGGCGATCTCGGTGCCGGTGCGGGCGCCGCGATGAGGGCGGCCGACGGTCCGGCCCCCGCGCCAGGCCCGGCGCTCAGGTGGGGTGGCCCGCCCCGGGATTCCCTACGGACGCGGCCGGTGCGGGGTGCTCAGAATGCGGCGCGCTGCGAACGGCGTGCAGCCAGCCACGCCTTGCGCAGCTTGCGGCGCTCATCCTCGGAGGTGCCGCCCCAGACGCCGGACTCCTGGTTGGTCGCCAGTGCGAAGTCCAGGCAGGGCTCGAGCGCCTCGCAGGAGCGGCAGACACGCTTGGCGGCCTCGATCTGGTCGACAGCCGGACCGGTCGTGCCGACGGGGAAGAAGAGGTCCGGTTCGGTGTTGCGGCAGGCGGCCACGCGCCGCCAGTCGTCCGCGTCCCAGTCGACGGTCCGGTTCCACATGAGAGCCATCGGAATGTGCCTCCACCAGCATTGTGATCTGTTTCACATGATCAGACCCAGTAGGTGTCCGTCCGTGAAAAGCGGGTTTACGCAAGAGAGGGTAACGGCCCGCCGGGGGCCTGGCAAGGAGTTTTCGTGCAAAATTCCGCCAACGGCGCGCCGTATCTGTGACACGGGGGTGGGAGGGGCCCGGTGACCGCCGTCTATGCACATAGGGGTTGCACAGAGGGGTTCACCGAGAACACACTGGACGCCTTCGTGGAGGCGCGCCGTCTGGGGGCCGACGGGGTCGAGCTCGATGTGCGACTCACCGCCGACGGGGCCCTGGCCGTGCACCACGACGCCGAGATCCCGGGGCTCGGTGTCATCGCTGATCTGGGCGTGGCCGATCTGCCGGCCCACGTGCCCCTCCTGGCCGACGTCCTGGCGGTCTGCGACGGGATGGTCGTCAACGTCGAGATCAAGAACGCCCCGCAGGATCCGGGGTGGGACCCGACGGAGGCGGTGGCCGCCCTGACGGCGGCGGCGATAGAGGAGGCCGGGTGGGCCGACCGGGTCATCGTGTCGTCCTTCCAGGGCGCCACCCTCATGGCCGTGCAGGCGGCCGACGGCCGCCTGGCGCTCGGCGCGCTGTGGGGGTTCGTCTCCGACCCGGGGCCGGCGCTCGCCGAGGCCACGTCGGCCGGGTACCGGGCCGTCCACCCCTTCGTGACCTCGGTCACCCCCGAGCTGGTGGCCCGGGCCCATTCGGCGGGCCTCGCCGTCAACGTGTGGACGGTGAACGCGCCGGACGACCTGCGTGCGATGGTCGATCTGGGGGTGGACACGGTGATCACCGACCGGCTCCGCGCCGCCCTCGCCGCCGCGGGCGGCGAGGGGGGCTGAAGCCCGGCAACAGGGCCGAAAAGGGCCTGTCACCGGGCCGAATGGCGGGGGACCGCCCGGGTCCACAAAGATGGTCGGCCATGAACGTCGTCGTATGCGTCAAGCAGATCCCCGATCCGGCCGCCCCCGGTGCGCTGAAGCCGGACACGAACACCCTCGACCGGTCCGGCAAGCTCATCATGGACGACTCGGACAACTACGGGGTCGAGATGGCCCTCCAGCTGGCCTCGGGCGAGGGCGATGAGGTCACCCTGGTCTCCATGGCTCCCGGCGGCGAGACGTCGGGCCTGCGCACCGGCCTCGCCATGGGCGCGGCCAAGGCGATCCTGGTCAGCGACGACGCGCTGGCGGGCAGCGATGCGCTCGGCACGGCCAAGGTGCTGGCCGCGGCCATCGGGCGGGCCAACCCCGACCTCGTCGTGATGGCCACCGAGTCGACCGACGGGTACACCGGCACCCTGCCCGTGCAGGTGGCAGAGCTCTTGGGGCTGCCGTCGGTCACCTTCGCCAAGGCGATCTCCGTCGACGGCGGCTCGGTCAAGGTCGAGCGGCAGACCGAGGCGGGCTACGACGAGGTCGTCTGCACCATGCCGGCTGTGGTCACGGTCACCGCGGGCGTCGTCGAGCCGAGGTACCCCTCCTTCAAGGGGATCATGGCGGCCAAGTCCAAGCCGGTCGACAACCTGACCATCGCCGACTTGGGCATCGACGCGTCGCAGGTGGGCGCGGCGGGCGCCGGCCAGGAGATCACCGACGTCTCGGAGGCCGAGGCGCGGTCTGCAGGAGAGATCGTGGTGGACGAGGGCGACGGCGCGCAGCGCGTGGTGGCCTTCCTCGAGCAGTTGAAGGTGGTCTGAGATGCCGATCGACAAGGTGTGGGTGCTGGCCGAGGTGGGCGACAACGGCCCGACGCCGGTCACGCTCGAGCTGCTGACCGAGGCTCGCTCGGTCGCGTCCACGGTCGAGGCCGTGGCGTGGGGAGCGGACGTGGCCTCGCTGGCCGGGCCGCTCGGGGAGTACGGGGCGACCACCGTCTACGACATCGGCGACCTCGGCGGTGCGCTGCCCGGTGTGCCGGTGGCCGCCGCATTGGCCGCGCTCGTCCAGGGTGGGAATGCGCCGGACGCGATCCTGATGCCGGCCACCTACGAGGGCCGTGACGTGGCGGGGCGCCTCTCCGCCAAGCTCGACCGCCCGGTCCTGACCAACGTGACGGGCCTCGTCGAGGGTGACGGCGGGCTGTCCAGCCAGCACCCGATCTTCGGCGGCAGCCACATCGTGACGGCGCGCTTCACCGGCGAGGGCCCCGGCATCTTCGTGATCCGCGCCAAGTCGTTCGCCGCGGAGGCGTCGGGCGGCGCCGCCGCCGCAGTCGTGGCGGCTCCGGTCCCCGACGTCGCGGCCACCAACACGGCCAAGATCGTCGAGCGCCACGTCGAGGAGCGCAGCGGGCCCAAGCTCGACGAGGCCGCGGTGGTCGTCTCGGGCGGCCGCGGGCTGGGTGAGGCGGCCAACTACGCGCTGATCGAGGAGCTGGCCAAGCTGCTCCACGGTGCCGCGGGCGCCAGCCGTGCCATCGTCGACGCCGGTTGGGTGCCCTACTCGCACCAGGTCGGCCAGACCGGCAAGACCGTGAAGCCGATGGTCTATGTGGCCTGCGGGATCTCGGGCGCCACCCAGCACCTGGTGGGCATGAAGGGCTCGAAGAACATCATCGCCATCAACAAGGACCGTGAGGCCCCCATCTTCTCGGTGGCCGACCTCGGGATCGTGGGCGACGTGCACAAGGTGCTGCCGGCGCTGATCGAGGCGCTCAAGGCCAAGGGCTGAGCCGCAGGCGGCTGGCGCGCTGAGCGGCAGACCGCTGCCCGCCCGGCCACCCAGATTCGGGGGTGGGCCGGCGGTACTGGCAGAGTGTGAGACGTTGAGCCGGCTGTGCCGGGGCCACAGCGGGCTCACGCGTGCCGCCCGTGCACGTTCAGGCGGGGCAACCGGCGGTACATTCGGCGCACCTTCCTGATCTCCGCCGATGCTCTTTCCCACGATCGACTTCGCTGTCTTCTTCGCCGTCGCGTACACGGTGAACTGGCTGCTCAACCCCTACGCGCGCTGGTGGAAGCTCTCCATGATCGCGCTGAGCTACGTGTTCTACGGCTGGGTGGGGTGGAGCTACTGCCTGCTGCTGCTGGCCACGACCGTGGTGTCGTTCACCGGGGCGGCCTGGGTGTCGGCGACGCGCGACGAGCGCAGCCGGCGCATCGCCATGGCGGTCTCGGTCGCCGCACTGCTCGGGATCCTCGGCTGGTTCAAGTACTACGGCTTCGTCTCGGTGAACGTGGACAACGTCACCCACGCCGTCGGGTTGGGCCGGGCGATCCCCCTCCTGCAGGTCGGGCTGCCCATCGCGATCTCCTTCTTCACCTTCATGGCCATCAGCTACGTGGTCGACGTCTACCGGCGGGAGCTCGAGCCGGCCAAGCCGTTGGACTTCGCGCTCTACCTCTCGTTCTTCCCCCATCTCCTGGCCGGGCCGATCGTGCGGGGGACGGAGCTGCTGCCCCAGATCCGCCGGCGCCGCGACCCCAACGCGGTCGACTACTCGCGCGCCTTCTGGCTGATCCTGGCCGGGCTGTTCAAGAAGGTCGTGATCTCCTCCTACGTCTCGAGCGCGATCGTGACGCCCGTCTTCACGTCCCCGAGCCAGCACTCCGCCCCCGAGGCCATCTTCGCGGCGTGGGGGTACGCAGTGCAGATCTACTGCGACTTCAGCGGGTATACCGACATCGCCATCGGCCTCGCCCTGCTGCTCGGCATCCGCTTCCCCCAGAACTTCGACGCGCCGTACACGGCGCGCAACCTGCAGGACTTCTGGCGGCGCTGGCACATGACGCTCTCGCGCTGGCTGCGGGACTACCTCTACATCCCGCTCGGCGGGAGTGCGGGTAGCCAGGCGCAGACCGTCCGAAACATCATGATCACGATGGTGCTCGGGGGCCTGTGGCACGGCGCGGCATGGACGTTCGTGGCCTGGGGCACGCTCCAGGGGCTCGGGCAGAGCTTCGGACATCTGCGCCGCACCAGCCGCGTGCGCCGGGGGCTGCCGGCGGTGGCCGACGGCCCGGTGCGGGTCTGGGTACAGCGGTTCCTCACCTTCCAATTCGTGTGCCTGGGGTGGGTGTTCTTCAACGCCTCGGGCATGTCGCAGGCCTTTGCCGTGCTCGGCCGGGTCCTGAAAGGGTGGGGCCAGCCGTCCCCGCTCGTCACGCCGCTGCTCGTCGTCACCGTCCTGGGCACCATTGCCGCCCAGTTCGTGCCCACCCTGAGCGTGGGCCGCCTGCAGGCGATGTTCTCCCGGCAGCGGGCCGCCGTGCAGGTCGGCCTGCTCGGCTTCGCCCTGCTCGGCATCACCACCTTCGGTCCGGTCGGCGTCGCGCCCTTCATCTACTACCGCTTCTGATGACGGACGCCCGCACACCACCCCACTCCGTGCAGTGGGAGTCGGACTCCGAATGGCAGTCCCACCCGCACGCCGAGCTGGCGCCGCCGGCCGACGGCCGGCTGCGGGCCCGCTGGACCCGCGTGCTCGCCCTGGGCGCCGGTGCCTTCGCCGTGTGGTTCCTGCTGTTCGCGCCGACGCTGCAGCACAACGCCCAGGTCTCGCCCGTCGGCACGCGCCGCACCGTGAGCCTCGACGTGGTGCGCCCGGTGGCGGCGCTCAGCCGGGCGCTGGGGCTCTCGCACATCGTGTCGGTGACCGGGCGGGGCAACGGCCTCTCCGGCGGGTCGGTCGGGCTCACGTCATCGGGGCCGCGGCCGGCCGGGCCGCGGGGCGGGTGGCGGCCGGGGTCGGGACCCAAGCCGGGGCACGGCGGTGAGAGCGTCCCGCCGCCGACGACGGTGCCGCCCAACCCGAAGCTCCCGACCGCGGCCGAACCCCTGCGGGTCCTGATCGTGGGCGACTCCATCGGCCTCGACATAGGGGGGCCGCTGCAGTCGGACCTGGCCGGGACAGGCGTCGTCAACGCGGCGCTCGACGGCCGCGTGAGCACGGGCCTGACCCGGCCCGACTACTTCAACTGGCCGGCGGAGCTGACGGCGGACATCAAGTCGACGCAGCCGCAGGTCGTCGTGGTGATGATCGGGGCCAACGACGCCCAGGACTTCCTCGGGCCGCCGGACGTGCCCTACACCTCGCCGCAATGGAACACCCTGTACGCCCAGCGGGTGGCCCAGTTCATGCAGGTCGCCGGGAGCGGGGGCGCTACCGTCGTGTGGGTGGGCATGCCGCCCATGCAGGACGCGGGCCTCAACGCGCAGATGTCCGACGTCAACGCCGTGGTCCAGCACCAGGCGACGCTGGCGCACCCGGCGGTGACCTTCGTCAGCACGGACAAGTCACTGGGGACGGCGCAGGGGGGCTACACCGCCTTCGTCACCAACGCGGCCGGGCAGATCGTCAACGTCCGGACCCCCGACGGCACGCACCTGACGCCGGGCGGGGGGCAGGTCGTGGCCCAGCAGGTGATCGGCGAGCTGCAGTCGCTCGGCTACCGCATGTAGGCGCTCGAACACCCGGACGGCCCGACGGCCCCGGCGCCGGCTACGTCGGGGGCAGCGCCCGCGCGTGCGGCACGCTGGCGCCTCCGGTCACCGCGCTGACCCCGGCCCGCCGCGGCCGCACGTAGGCCAGCCAGACGGCGCCCGCGGCAACCAGCACGATGCCGAGCGTCCAGCCCAGCGCGGTCGTGCCGACGCCGACGTACTTGAGTCCGGACGCGAAGATCACGAACGTGATGACCGGGCGAAGGACGCGGTCGGGGGCGCGTGACGAAATGAGAGAGCCGACCAGGACGGCCGGCACGCTCCCGATGACGATGGAGGAGGTCACGGCGAACTCGACGTGGCCGAACGCCAGCGCGCCGAGCGCGGCCGCCAGCGTCAGCGGGACCGCCTGCGTCAGGTCGGTGCCGACGAGCTGGTTGGCGCCGATGACCGGGTAGAGGAAGAGGAGGAGCACGATCATGAGGGAGCCCGAGCCGACGGAGGTCATCCCGACGACGAAGCCGCCGACGACGCCGATGGCCACGGTGGGGAGCGGGCGGACGACCAGCTCGCCGATCATCCCGTGGCGTCCCCGGCCCGAGCGCCGGTCGAGTCCGTAGCGCAGCACCATCGCGCCCGCACCGAGCAGCAGGGCGACACCGAGGATGATCTGCATATCGTTCTCCGCCGGCTTGGAGTCGCCCATCAGGTGCAGGGCGTAGGCGCCGAGCAGGGCGGCGGGGACGGAGCCGAGAACCATCCAGCCGACCAGGCTGTAGTTCACCGTCTTCTTGGTCATGTGCACCACAGCGCCCACCGGCCGCATGAGCACGGCGGCGACGAGGTCGCTCGAGATGGCCGTCGAGGGCTTGATGCCGAAGAAGAGGATCAGCATCGGGGTCATCAGCGCCCCGCCGCCCGCCCCGGTCATGCCGACGAGGAACCCGACGATGGCGCTCCC
>JBEKVF010000063.1:0-9222 GCA_049514295.1 Acidimicrobiales bacterium | reverse complement strand
CCCTACAACGGCCCATTCTCCTGGAGGGCGAGGTCGGCGTCGGCAAGACCGAGGTCGCGAAGGTCCTCTCGTCCATCTTCGGGCGCCAGCTCATCCGGCTGCAGTGCTACGAGGGCATCGACACCAGCCAGGCCCTCTACGAATGGGACTACGCCCGCCAGATGCTCCACCTCCGCGCCCTCTCTGACCGCGAGGCCGACAAGGAGGAGACGGTCGACCAGCTCTTCGGCCCCAAGTTCCTGCTGGAGCGTCCGCTGCTCCAGGCCGTGCGGGCCGGCGACGGCGCGGTCCTGCTCATCGACGAGATCGACCGGGCCGATGACGAGTTTGAGGCCTTCCTCCTCGAGATCCTCTCGGACTTCCAGGTCACCATCCCCGAGATCGGGACCGTCCGTGCGGGGAGTCCCCCAGTAGTCGTCCTCACGTCGAACCGGACCCGCGAACTGCACGACGCGCTGAAGCGGCGCTGCATGTACCACTGGATCGACTACCCGTCCCCAGCCCGCGAGGTCGAGATCGTCCTGCTCCGCGCGCCGCAGGTCTCCGTGGCCCTGACCACCAAGGTGGTGGCGGCCGTGCACCGGATGCGGGAGATGGACCTGGCCAAGCCGCCCGGGGTGGCCGAGACCATCGACTGGGTCCGCACGCTCGACGTGCTCGGTGCGACCGATCTGGACGGGCCGCTAGCGGCCGACACGCTGGGCGCCGTCGTCAAGGAGCGCGACGACCTCGAGCTCGTCCGGGACAACCTGGGAGAGATCACGGCGGATGTCTGAGCAGGACCCGTTCGTCGGCCTGCTCGTCACCTTCGCCGGCGAACTGCGCGCGGCCGGGCTCCCGGTTGGCTCGGGGGATGTCCTCACCTACTGCGCCGCCATGGCGACGCTCGACCCGAGCGACCTGCTCGACCTCTACTGGGCCGGCCGGGCCACCCTGCTCACCAGGCACGAGTCGGTCCCCATCTACGACGAGGCCTTCCGGCGCTTCTTCCTCGGCCAGGACTCGCCGGCGGCTGAGGTCCTGTCCCTCCGGCTGCCGGACGATCCGGAGAGCGAGGCCACTCTGGTCTCCCCGGCCACCGACCCGGGCGAGAAGGAGGACGAGCACGAGGAGGCCATGCTCGGGCTGCTGGCCTCCAACGTCGAGACGCTCAAGCGGCGGTCCTTCGAGGCCTGCACGCCCGACGAACTCGCCGCCATCCGGCGGATCATGGCCCGCCTGCGCCTGACCCCGCCCCGGCGTCGGACTCGGCGAACGGCGCCGGCGGCGTCGGGCCGCACGCCGGACATGCGCAGGGTCGTGCGCGCCTCCCTGCGTACGGGTGCCGAGCCGTCCGAGCTCTACTGGCGTGACCGCCGGGTCCGCACCCGGCCCCTCGTCTTGATCCTCGACGTCTCGGGCTCCATGGCCGAGTACTCCCGGGCCTTGCTCCAGTTCGCCTACTCGGCCAATAAGGCGGCGACGAAGGTCGAGGTGTTCTGCTTCGGCACCCGGCTCACCCGCATCACGCGCGCGCTCGACCATCGCCGGCCCGACCAGGCGTTGGAGATTGCCGCCGGCGAGGTCTTCGACTGGGACGGGGGGACCCGCATCGGCGACTCGCTGCAGACCTTCGTTCGCACCTGGGGGAGGCGGGGCCTCTGTCGGGGCGGCATCGTGGTCATCTGCTCCGATGGCCTCGACCGGGGCGACCCTGCCACCTTGGCGGCCGGCATCGAGCGGCTGTCCCGCCTGAGCCACCGGGTGGTCTGGTTGAATCCGCACAAGCTGGACAACGCGGACTTCACGCCGAGCTCCCTCGGCATGATGGTGGTGGCGCCCCACATCGACCTCCTCCTCTCGGGCCACGACCTCCGCAGCCTCGAGGAGTTCGCGACCGTGCTGCCCACCCTGCGCTGAGGTGCGACGATCGGGGTCCCTATGAGATGGAGCGTGGGCCTCGAGGCCGAGGGCGACCGGGTCTTCTCCCGCCAGGAGATCGTCGAGCTGGCCGACGCGGTCGCCGCCAGCCAGGGCGTGGCCACCGGCATCGGGACCACCCGCTACGGGGCCCAGCTCGTCGTGGAGGCCGGGAGCCGGGAGGAGGCGATCGCGCAGGCCACCGAGGCCTTTCGGGCCGCGGTCACGCAGGCCGGGCTCCCCACCTGCCCCCTCGTGCGCGTCGAGGCGCTCAGCGAGGCCGAGGACACCGTGGACGTCATGGGCGACGAGTGATCCGCCTCGGCTCCCTGGCCGGCTACCCGTTCGAGGGGCCCCGACTGCTGGCGGGCTGGACGCCGCCCGCGGTCCCGGCCGTCTATGCCATCGCCTACAAGCCCGCCCCCGTGGAGCATGCCGAGCAGTACGCCATCATCTACGTGGGGCACTCCGACGACCTGACGAAGGAGCGCTTCCCCTTCCAGCACCCTCGGGCGAGCTGCTGGGTCAAGCGGGCCGGGGACCGCTACAAGGTCTACATCTGCACCTACGAGGTGCCAGGTGGCACGCGGGCGCACCGCGAGGCGATCGCCAACGAGCTGTGCGCCATCTACAAGCCAGGCTGCAACACCCAGCAGTACGAGCGCTCCTGGAAGGACGAGTGGATCGGGGAGTACTCGGCGCCGACCGCCGGGCCCCTCACCACGCGGCGCTCCCCCGAGGGCTGACGCCTCGGCGGCCCCCGGAGTGCCTCAGTGCTGGTTGGTGGTGTACCCCACGGCGTCGAGGAGGCGTGAGCGCCGGCGCCCCGAGGCCGGGCGCGCCGGTGGCCGCTCCTCGCGCGTCTCGGGCGCCGGGGCTACGCCGGCCACGATGCCCTCCGCCATGCCGTAGAGGAGCGGGAGCGCGCCCGCCACCACCCCGCCCGTCCGGTTGATGTGCTCGAGCCCGGGGGCGATGATCTCGGCGTTGGTGTGGATCTGCGCCACTTCCTCGGCACATTCCTCGAGGTTGTCCGCCACCCGGTTGAGGAGCGAGCCCGTCCAGAACAGGTAGACGGCCAGCCCCGCGATCAACGCGACGATGTCGATGACGGACCAGACGATCAGGCCCGTCATGACCGCACCTTCTGGAGGACCCGGCCGAGGAAGAGGTGGTGCTCGAGACCCTCGGCGAGGACGGCGTCGACGCCCTGGGCCGTCTTCTCCAGGAGGACGGTGTTGGCGGTGCTCTGCTCGGCCTCCTTGAGGGTGTCGCGGATCATCACCACGCGGCGGTCGATGACCTTGACCAAGTAGATCAGCAGGCTCAGCAACGCGGCCACGGCGACCACGATCACGATGCCCCCGATGTTGGCCACCACCCAGAGGTGGTGCTCGGTGGGTGTCATTGCGATGAGCGGCATCGGTTACCCTCCCAGCCTCGTCCGGCCCCGCTTGAGCCCGGCCGCTATGACGTCGGCGCTGTCGATGGTCGTCTGCAGCCCGGCCAGCGGCACCGTGTGCTCCACCGCCTGCTGCAGCGACTCGTTGATCTGCGCCGCCTCCTTGCCGATCCCGTGCGCCAGCACCAGGATCGGGACGACGAGGGCCACCACCACGACCACCAGGCCGATGGCGATGCCGTAGCCCAGGTACCACCCAAAGTGCGAGGTGCTGTCGGCCAGTACGAGTGCGAGCATGGTCAGACCCCCTTCCGCCTCAGACGGCTTCGCAGAAGTCGCGCACCGGCTTGAGCTCCGCGTTGACGTAGTCCACCGAGGCCGGCACCGTCCTCGTCTGGTGAGCGATGACCTCGACGCCCCCGACGACGGCACCCAGTGTCCCCTTGATCGCCATGAGGTGCCCGATGACCCGGATGAGGGCGACGGCGGTCAGCGCGATGATCACCGCGGCGATGGCCAGCGTCGCCCAGGCTGCTGCAGGCATGTCAGGTCCTTTCTCTCGGTCAGGTGTCTAGCCCAGGAGCTTGGCCACGGAGCCGGCGTAGCGGACCGCGCCGACGGCCACCTCGTTGACCGTGCGGCCGGTGACGGCAAGGGTCTCGGGTAGCTGGTCGAGGTCCTTCGTCACCGCGACCCCCGAGGCCAAAATGTCGTCGCTCGCCTTGCGGATGCGCTCGAGCGCCCCGAGGACCCGGCTCAGCAGCGCGACGACGACGGGCAGGATGACCACCAACAGGACGGCGTTGCCGATCCACCACAGGGCCATGGCTCTCTCCTCAGGTCGGGTTGGGCTGGTAGGGCAGGAAGAAGCGGCGGAAGACGCGGCCGAGCGCGAGCAGCACGGCCTTGCGGGCGAAGCGAAACCCACCTGCCGGGCTGGCCGAGGACGTGGTGTCGACCGTTTCCCCGCGCTCAGCCCGGGTGATGCGGTCCTGCATGGTGGCGGAGAACTCGCCCATGAGCACCGAGGAGACGTCGGCGATCATCCCCCGCCCGTACTGCGCCGCCGCGCCCGAGAGCTGTAGGTCCTGGGTCACCGCCACCTTGGTGCCGGCAGGCGAGCGGGCCAGGGTGGCGGCCACCCGCATCTCGGCCTGACCCTTGCCCTTGGTCTCGGCGCCGCTCGCCTGCACCACAATGCGCTTGGCCGCCTCGTCACGCTCGGTGATCGTGGCGATCCCGTCGAACTGCAGCTTGACGGGGCCCATCCGCACGACCACCTTGCCCTCGTACTTGTCGTCACCCAATTCCTTGGTGATCTCGGTCCCCGGGAGGCACGACGCCACGGCCGGGATGTTGTCGAAGAACTGCCACACCTTCTCGACCGGTTGGGAGACTTCGAAGTCGTTCTTGATCAACACGGCATCGACCCCTTACTCGTCCGTCTTCACCGGTGGCGCGCCCGATACGTCGCGCCCGAACTGAATCGCCTCCCAGACGCGATCGGGCAGGATGGGCATGTCGATGTTGCGGACCCCCGTATCCCTGAGCGCGTCCATGACGGCGTTGACGAAGGCGGCAGGTCCCCCGACGGCGGCGCATTCGCCGACCCCCTTGGCACCGATCGGATGGTGCGGGCACGGTGTGACGACTTCATGGAGCTCGTACCCCGGCGTCTCCCACGCCGTGGGGAGCAGGTAGTCCATGTAGTTGGATCCGACGCAGTTGCCTTCTGCGTCAAAGGTGATGAACTGCATGTTCGACATCGCGTAGGCCTCGGTGAGGCCACCCATGATCTGCCCCTCGACGATCATCGGGTTGATGCGCACGCCACAGTCGTCGACGGCGACCACGTTGAGCACGTCCCACACACCCGTCTCGGGGTCGACCTCTACCGTGACGATGTAGCACGCGAAGGGCCAGGTCAGGTTCGGGGGGTCGTAGTACGCATTGCCCTCGAGCCCCGGCTCCATGCCGTCGGGCATGTTGGAGTAGGCGGCCATGGCGCACTCCTGGATGCTTACGCCCCGGTCGGGGGCACTGCGGACGTAGAAGCGCCCGAGCTCCCATTCGACGTCCTCTTCGGACACCTCGAGGAGATGCGCGGCGAGCTTGCGGGCCTTGGCGCGGATCTTGCGCGACACCATGGCGACCGCCGCCCCGGCGACCGGGGTGCTCCGCGAAGCGTAGGTGCCCATTCCGAACGGCGCCGTATCAGTGTCACCCTCTTCGACCGTGACGTCCTCGGCCGGGATGCCGAGCTCGTGGGCGACGATCTGTGCCCACGTCGTCTCGTGCCCCTGGCCCTGCGACTTCGCACCCGTGCGCAGGAGGGCCTTCCCGGTCATGTGCACGCGGAGCTCGGCAGAGTCGAACATCTTGATGCCCAAGATGTCGTATTCACGGCTGTTCCCCGCCCCCAGGGGCTCAGTCATGGTCGAGATGCCGATCCCCAGCAGCCGACCGCGGGCCTTGGCCTCCTCCTTCTGCCGCTGGAAGTCCTGGTAGCCCACGGCCTCGAGGCCGACGTCCAGGCACTTGGCGTACTGCCCCGAGTCGAGCAGGAAACCGAAGGGCGTGCGGTGGGGGAACTGGTCGTCGCGCACGAAATTCATGCGGCGGAATGCCGCCTGATCGATCCCCAGGTCATTCGCTGCGGCCTGCATCATCCGCTCCTGAAAGAACATCGCCTCCGTCACGCGGAACGAGCACCGGTAGGCGACGCCCCCGGGAGCTTTGTTCGTGTACGTTCCCCGGGCCGTCAGATGCGCCACCGGGATGTCGTAGCACGCGAAGGTCGAGTGCATGAGACCGATCTTGAACTTGCTCGGCTGGGCGTCCGAGAAGAACGCGCCGTGATCGGCATCGGTGTGCATCCGCACGCCGAGGACCTTGCCGTCCTTGCGCAGGGCCAGCTCACCAGTCAGATAGACGTCGCGTGCGAAGCCGGTCGAGATCAGGTTCCCGGTCTTGTCCTCGATCCACTTCACCGGGCGCTCCAGCAGAATGGACGCCAGGATCGAACAGACGTAGCCGGGATAGACGGGAACCTTGTTCCCGAAGCCGCCGCCGATGTCCGGCGAGACGATGCGGATCATGTGCTCCGGTAGCTCGGCCACCATCGCCACCGCGGCCCTGATGATGTGCGGCGCCTGGGTCGTCATGTAGACGGTCAGCTTCGACGTCGCCCGGTTGAAGTCAGCGATGGAAGCGCAGCACTCGATGGGCGACGGGTGCGAGCGTGGGTAGTGCAGCTGCAGCTTCGAGATCACGTCCGCCTCGGCGAAGGCGCGGTCGGTGCCCTCCTTGTCGCCCACCTCCCAGTCGTAGATGACGTTGTCGGCCTGATTCGTCTTGTCGTCGCGGATGATTGGAGCATCGGGCGCCACGGCCTGGGTCGGGTTCACGATCGCGGGCAACGGCTCGTACTCGACGTGAATCGCCTCGCAACCGTCCCGGGCGACGTACGGATCATCCGCGATCACGCAGGCCACTTCCTGCCCCTGGAAACGGACCTTGTCCGTGGCCAGAACCGCCTGGGTGTCGTAGGACAGGGTCGGCATCCAGGCGAGGTTGCGCGTGGCCATCATCTCGCCGGTGAGGACCAGGTGAACGCCGGGGATGTCCCACGCCTTGCTGGTGTCGATCGACTTGATCCGGGCGTGGGCCAGCGGACTCCGGAGGATCTCCATGTGGAGCATCCCGGGGAGGACGATGTCGTCCGTGTAGTTGCCCTTGCCCCGTATGAACCGGTTGTCCTCGACCCGCTTGCGACTGGCGCCCAGCCCGCCGATCTTGATCTCGTCGAGAGCCGTCACGTCGCGCTTCCTCCATTCTCGGCAGCTTGCGGACTGAGCCCTTGGAGTTTTTGCGCGGCCCAGAGTACGGATTTCACGATGTTCTGGTAGCCGGTGCAGCGACAAAGGTTGCCCGAGAGCGCCCAGCGGACGTCCTCTTCGGACGGGTTCGGGTTCTCGTCGAGGAGGGCTTTCGCCGCCAGCATCATCCCGGGCGTGCAGAACCCGCACTGGAGCCCGTGCTCGTCCTTGAAGCCCTCTTGGAGCGGATGGAGTTCGCTGGCCGAGGCCAGGCCCTCGACGGTGGTCACGGCACGCCCGTCGGCCTGCACCGCCAGCACGGTGCAGGACTTGACCGGTTTGCCGTCGAGGAGGACGGTGCAAGCCCCGCAATTCGTGGTGTCGCATCCCGTGTGCGTGCCGGTCAGCCGGAGGCCCTGGCGGAGGAAGTGGGCCAGCAGCAGGCGTGGCTCCACGTCGGCAACTCGCCGCTCGCCGTTGACGGTGACGCTGACCCGGCGGATCGGGACCGCACCACCGACCGGATCCCGTTGTTCTTGGAAGAGGCTCGACACGATCAGGCCGCCCTTTCCGTTTCGGCGCCCTCGCGGTCGAGGAGCCGCCTCACGAAGGTGTAGACGATGCGTCGTTTGAACGCTGCGCTCCCCCTGTGATCGGACCGCGGCTGTGCCGCTTCGGACGCCAGCGTGGCTGCCTGCTCGATACTGTCGTCCGTGAGCGGTCGACCGACCAGCGACTTGGCGGCGTCGGCGGCGTTGATCGTCGCCGATCCCACCCCGGTCAACGCGATGCCGGCCGTGGTCACGAGACTGCCCGACGTCTCGAGGGCGACGGCCACCCCAACGGTGGCGAAGTCGCCCACTCGCCGCTCGAGCTTGAGGTAGCCGCCCTTGCGCTCTCCCTTGGCGGCGGGAACGACGGCCTCGATCGCGATCTCTCCCAGATGAAGTGTGTTCTGGAACGGGCCGCTCACGAATTCGGTCATCGGAACCGTCCTGCGGCCTTCGGGGCCGAGAGCAACGACGTGACCCCCCAGCGCCGTGACCACCGAGGCCCAGTCACCTTGCGGATCCGCATGGCACAGCGAGCCGACGAGCGTGCCCCGGTTGCGTACCATCGGATCGGCGATCAGGGGAGCGGCCGCCGACATGGTCGGCTGCGTCTCCTGCAGCAGCGTCGACCTCTCGAGCTCGGCATGGCGGCACAGAGCCCCGACGCGAAGGTTTTGCGATCCGTCGGTGCTGTGGTACCCGATGTCCGGGATGTTGTTGATGTCGATGACGAGTTGCGGAGCCGCAAAGCGCAGCTTCATGAGGGGAAGGAGACTCTGCCCTCCTGCCATCACCTTGGCTTCGTCGCCGTATTCACGAAGCAACGCGAATGCTTCTTCGAGCGAGTGCGGTGCTTCGTAGCGGAACCTCGACGGATACACACCAACCCCCCAGCCTCAGGCATGGACTACACGGACACTTGTTCTTCGAACCTCCGAACTGCTGCGCGGCCTTACTGTGCGGACCCCCTGCACGCGGATCGCTTCGATCCGAAGTGTGGACCGTCGACGGGGTCAGTCGCTGTCTGCGATCGCCACGGGGAGGCTCTCCGCTTCAGGGTCAGGGCGCGGGTTCTGGTGGGGAGGCCACGGTCCTTGGACCGGCTGACCGGCAATCTTCAAATAGTCCACCAATTCGGGCCAGGCCCACACCGTCGGGCTCTTTCCGGTCTTGGGCGAATGCTCAATGACTTCGTACAGTCGAGGATTGCCTCTACTGTGCCCGTCGGACTCAATAGGCATCGCCTGGCCTCCTGTGGAGCCGACCGATCAGGGGACGACGGCCGTGCGGAATGCCTGCCACACCAGCCGCCCCGAGCGTCCGCCTCCGTGCATGATCTGACTGATCGAGCATGACCTGACCGAGCATGACGAAGCACCCGGAGTCTGTCAACGACGACCTAAGCAAAGGCTTATCGCGCAGTGGCCTCGGGTGGGTTCGTGGATCTCAACCGTGCGCCCGGCTCACCCCGTGCCGCGGTGACCAGGGGGAGGCTGGCGGACCATTTCGGGACAGACACGTCGGTTGGCCCATGCCGAGAGGCGCCTCTCGC
>JBEKVF010000062.1:0-9253 GCA_049514295.1 Acidimicrobiales bacterium | reverse complement strand
GCAGCGGGTTCTACAAGACGGATTCGAGAGCGCCCGCCGGCGCAAGCAAGGGCTCGGGCGCGAAGAAGGCGGACGACTCCACCGGCGGGTCGTCGAGCTCGGAGTCGACACCCAAGGAATCGACCACCAAGACGGACACCGCCTCCTCGGGCGGCGACGGCGACAAGGGCGCCAAGCCCGCCGCGACCACCGCCAGCTGAGAGGTCAGTCCCCGCTCAACGCCATGTCGGCGATGGCCAGGGTCTGACCGGCGGCCACGCCCGGCAGCCAGCGCAGGTCGCCGCCGATCTCGACCACCGACTGGAGCATGCGCTGCAGCGTGGAGGCGACGGTCACCTCCCGCACTGGTTCGGCCAGCACCCCACCCCGGATCATGAGCCCCTCGGCCCCCACCGAGAAGTCACCGCTCACGGGGTTGACCCCCGAGTGGACGCCCGTAACCGACTGCACGTAGAGGCCGTCGCCGACCGAGGCCAGGATCTCGTCGAGCCCCTTTTCCCCCGGCGCCAGCACGAGGGCGCGGCAGCCAGCCGAGGGAGTGCTGGCGAAGCCTCCCCGGACCGCCGACCCGGTCGACACCGTCCCGGCACGGCGGGCCGAGACCGTGTCGAACACGAACATGCGCAGCACGCCGTCGGAGATGAGGACGTTGCGCCTGCAGGCCAGGCCCTCGCCGTCGTGGGACGCGGCGCCGTAGGCGCGGGGGTCGGTCGGGTCGTCGACCAGCGTCACGCCGCCGGCGGCCACGGGCTCCCCGATCCGCCCGGCGAAGAAGGACCGGCCCTTTACGACGGCCTCACCCGAGACCGCCGACCCCACCACAGCGAGCAGCGTCGAGACCACGCGCTGGTCGAAGACCACGGTGCAGTGCGCCGAGCGCGCCTTCTGGGCGCCCAGCATGCGGGTGGCCCGCTCGACCGCGTCGTCCATCGCCTCGTCGGGCACGAGCTCGCCCGGTCCCCGGCCGACGCTGAACCCGGTACCCGTCTGGCTCTCCACGCCCTCCCCCGCGATGGCGTCGACGGAGAGGAACGCGTTCGTGCGTCGCCGGGAGGAAGAGATGCCGGTCGTCGTGGCCAGCGCCACCTCCACCCGGCTGTCCGAGTAGTCCGCCGAGGAGACCTGCCGGACCCGCGGGTCGGCCGCACGCGTCGCCCGCTCGAGCTCGATGGCCAGCGCGACCTTCTTCTCCATGGGCGTCGAGGCCACGCCGTCGTCCCACAGGTCGATCTCCGTGGCCGCCACGCCGTCGGGTTGGGCCAGGACGACATCGGGGTCGGGCGTGGCGAAGCGGGCATTGTCGCGGGCGTCGGCCAGCGTGGCGGCGATGACCACCGGGTCGAGCGACCCCGCCCAGGCGAAGCCGACCTGGCTGCCCTCGCCGCCGGTCCCGTCGACGAGGACACGGATCCCCACCCCGGAGGAGTCGGCCGAGGTGAGGGACTCGACCTCGCCCTCGTAGGCCCGCACCTCCGTATCGGTGCCCCGGGTGGCGTAGACCTCGATGCCCTCGCCGGGACAAGCCTGCGCGACGACCGAGGTGGCGAGCTCCAGGAGGTCGTCCGTCATGCGGTCCCCCCGAGGGTGACGCCGGTGATGCGCAGCGTGGCCTGGCCGCATCCCACCGGGACGCTCTGCCCGTCCTTGCCGCAGGTGCCCGGCGTCATGTCGAAGTCGGTGGCCACCGCGTCGATGCGCCGCAGCACCTCGGGCCCGTTCCCGATCAGGTTTGCGTCGCGCAGCGGCTCGGTGATGCGGCCGCCCTCAATCAGGTAGGCCTCGGTGGTGCCGAACACGAAGTCGCCCGTGGCGGTGTTCACCTGGCCGCCCCCGAGCTTCTTCACGTAGACACCCGAGGGGGTCTGCGCCACGATCTCGTCGGGGTCCTCGGTGCCGGCGAGCAGGTAGGTGTTCGTCATGCGCACCATCGGCAGGTGCTGATAGCTCTGGCGGCGCCCATTGCCCGAGGACTTGCGGCCCTCCTTGCGCGCTCGCAGCCAGTCCCACATGTAATCGGTCAGGACCCCGTTCTCGATCAGCACGTTGCGGGCGGGCGCGCAGCCCTCGTCGTCCACCGCGAAGTTGCCCCACTCCCCCAGTACCGTGCCGTCGTCCACCAGGGTGACCAGGGGGCTGGCGACCAGCTGCCCCACCCGGCCCGTGTACACGGAGGCGTCCTTGACGATGTGGTCGGCCTCGAGCCCGTGCCCGCATGCCTCGTGGAAGAGGATGCCGCCGCTCCCACCGGCCAGCACGATCGGCACCTCACCGGAGGGCGCCGGGCGTGCCGAGAGCTTGGCCAGCGCCCGCGCGGCTGCCTTGTGGGCGATGTCCTCGACACCGAACCGCTCGAAGATCTCGAAGCCCTCGGTGCGCGCGATCGACTCGTACCCCGTCTGCATGCCCGTGTCGCCGTTGGCCACGCAGACCACGCTGAAGCGGGTGCGGATCTGGTCGTCCTGGGCGAGCAGCCCGTCCGAATTGGCGATCAACACGCGGCGCCTGCTGTCACCGCAGCCGACCTGCACCTGGGTGACGGCATCGCCGGTGGCCCGGGCCGCCTCGTCCGCCCGGGCCAGCAGCTCGAGCTTGCGACCCTTGTCCACCGAGTCGGGCGGCGTGCGACCGCCCGGGCCGTGGTTCGACGGAGGCCCGAGTGCGACCGTGCGCACCCCGGCGTCCCCCTGGCGGGCCACCGCGGCGGCCGCTCGGGCGGCGGCCAGCAACCCGGCTTCGCTCAGGTCGGCCGTGTGGGCGAATCCGGTCGTGTCGCCGTCGACGACGCGGATCCCCGCGCCCCGAGACCGCCCTGAGGAGAGCTCCTCGACCTTGCGGTCGTCGAGCATGGCACTGGCCGTCGCGGTGTCCTCGGCAAACACCTCCGCCATGTCGCCCCCGCCCACCAGGGCGGCGGACAGGACGCGTTCGAGCACGTCAGGGTCGATGAGGGCGGTGTCGGTCACGGCGGTATCGTAATCGTCGTGCCCGACGGCCCCTCCGACACACGCACTGCTGCGGGGCACGGGCCCCATGCCGGGCTGAGCTCCCAGCTCGAGCTGACCGTGGGCGCCGAGGACACCGCTGACCACTTCCGCTCGGGCGACGTCCCCGTCCTCGCCACGCCCCGCCTGCTCGCCCTGTGCGAGGAGGCCACCTGCCGGGCCACCGACGGCCACCTGACCGAGGCCCAGTCGAGCGTGGCCACGCGGGTGCAGTTCGACCACCTGGCACCAGTTGGGGTGGGATCGGTGGTGCTGGCCGAGGCCACCCTGGTCAAGGTCGAGGGCAGACGCCTCATCTTCACCGTGTCCGCCGCCCGGCTCGAGGGCGGTGGCCTGGTCGGCGCGGGCCGGGTCACCCGGGTCGTGGTGGACCGGTCCGCGTTCCTGGCCAAGGCGGGCGCCCCGGACAAGCCCTGAGCGCGACCCCGCCCGCCACCGACGGGCCTCGGCTCCTCGCCGGGGCGGGGCCGGTGGTGGCGGCGTTCTTCACCTTCGGCCTCTTCTGGGGCAGTTGGGCCGTGATGCTGTTCGACATCCAGCGCGCCTTCTCGCTCAACGATGCCCAGCTGGGTGTGCTCCTGGCCGTCGCCATCGCCGTGGCCGGCGCGTCGAGCGCGGTGATGGCGCACCTGGCCGACCGGGTGGGTGCACGCCGGCTCCTGTGGATCGCGCTGTTCGCCTGGTCCGCCCTCCTGTGCGTGCTGGCGCTCACCCGCGAGCGGTGGGCCTTCGCCACCGTGCTCGTCCTGGTGGAGGTGGCCGGTGGCTCCATCGACACGGCCATGAACGCCGAGGCGTCCCACCGGCTCATCGGCAATCCGGCCGCGCTGGTGCGCCTCCACGCCCTGTTCAACACGGGCGCGCTGACCGGCGCCGCGGTGGCCGCGCTCGTCATCCACGCCGGTGTGTCGTGGCGCTGGGTCTGGCCCGGCGTCGCCGTGGTGGCCCTGGTGGTCGGCGTCTGGGCCCTCGCCACCGACCCGGGCACGGCGCTGGCCCCATCCCATGCCGGCGGCGCGGCGCAGACGACCCATCCGCTGCGGCGCCTGCGTCGCGACGGCCTCCTCGTGCTGCTGCTCGTCTTCGCCCTGGCCGAGGTCACCGAGGGCGGCGTCGACACCTGGGGCGTGCTCTACCTGCGCAATCACCTGGCCACGGGGGTGCTGCTCGGCGCCGGGGCCTATGTCGTCGGCCAGCTCGTGGCCGCCACCACCCGCGGCGCGGGCGGGACGCTGCTCGGCCGGCTCTCCACCCGGAGGGCCTTGATCCTGGGCGGCTGCGTCGCCGGCGGCGGCATCCTCCTCGAGTCCGTCTCGCCCGTCGCCGGTGTGGCCGCGCTGGGCCTCGCCCTCGGCGCGGGCGGGGCCTCGCTGTTCTGGCCGCTGGTCATGAGCACGGTGAGCCGGCTCGCCAGCCAGGTCGTGAGCGCCGTGGGCACCTTCACCGCCGCCGGCTACGTGGGTTGGGTGGCCGGGGCTCCCATCGTGGGGTGGGTCTCACAGTCCCTCGGCCCCGCCCGCGGGCTCCAGGTCCTGGCCCTGGCCTCGTTCGGCGTTGCCGCGTGCACCTTCTTCGGCCCCCACCGCAGAGTCGCAGAGGGTGGCAGCGGATAGCCTGGGAACGCCGCCATGATCCTGCAAAGCATCGAGACTCCCGCCGACGTCAAGGGCCTGAGCCAGGAAGAACTCGTCGAATTGTGCGAGGAGATCAGGGCGTTCATCGTCGAGTCGGTGACCACCACCGGCGGGCACCTCGGTTCGAACCTGGGTGTGGTGGAGCTCACCCTCGCCCTGCACCGGGTGTTCGACTCCCCGCGCGACGTCATCCTGTGGGACACCGGCCACCAGGCCTACGTCCACAAGCTGCTGACCGGCCGTCGTTTTGGCTTCAAGACCCTGAAGCAGGCGGGCGGCATGTCGGGCTACCCCAACCGGGCCGAGTCCGAGCACGACTGGATTGAGAACAGCCACGCGTCGACCGCACTCTCCTACGCACACGGCATCGCCAGCGGGTTCTCCCTGCGCGGCATCGAAGGCGAACGCAAGGTGGTCGCGGTGGTCGGGGACGGGGCGCTGACCGGCGGCATGGCGTACGAAGCCCTCAACAATCTGGGCCACTCGCGGCGCCGCGTCGTGATCGTGCTCAACGACAACGGGCGGTCCTACGCCCCCACGGTGTCCCAGCTCTCCCAGAGCCTCACGACGCTGCGGCTCAACCCCACCTACACCGCCGCGCGCGAGCGCCTGCGACTACGCCTGCGTGAGCTGCCCGCCCTGGGCGAGCTCGCCTATTCGAGTGTGCACTCGCTCACCAGCGCGCTGCGCGAGATGGTGGCACCGCACACGTTCTTCGAGGCGCTGGGGGTCCGCTACGCCGGGCCGATCGACGGCCACGACATCGAACACATGGAGCAGGCCTTCACCCACGCCGCCGAGTGGGACGGCCCCATCGTCGTCCACGTGCTCACGCAGAAGGGCCGCGGCTACGCGCCGGCGGAGGAGGACGAGATCCAGCGCCTGCACGACGTCAAGGCGACCAAGCCTGTCGTGCTGGAGAACGCCCTCGGCAGCTCGGCCGGACTGGCCGTGGGTGGTTCTGCCGGCTCCGACAATGGCGGCCTCGCCTCGCCCGGTTCGGTGCCCGGGAGCGAGGGCGGCGACCGGGCGCCCCAACGCGCCGCCACCTACACCGACGCGTTCTCGCGTGCCCTCCTGACGGCAGCCGAGGAGGACCCCCGCGTCGTGGCGCTCACTGCGGCCATGCCGGGGCCGACGGGGTTGCTGTCCTTCCAGGCCCGCTTCCCCGACCGCTTCTTCGACGTCGGCATCGCCGAGCAGCACGAGGCGACCTCCGCTGCGGGTATGGCCATGGCCGGCCTGCGCCCCGTCGTCGCGGTGTACTCGACGTTCTGGAGCCGCGCCTTCGACCAGGCCAACCTCGACGTGGGCCTGCACGCCTGCCCCGTCGTCTTCGTCCTCGACCGGGCCGGCATCACCGGTGACGACGGCCCGAGCCATCACGGCGTTCTCGACCTGGCGCTCGCGCTGTCAATCCCCGGCATGACGGTGTTCGCGCCGTCGGCCGCCGAGGAGGTGGAGCCGATGCTGCAGGCTGCGCTCGCGCTTCCCGGGCCCTCGACCATCCGGTTCCCCAAGAGCGCGCCGAGGCACATCGACCCGGAGGACGTCGGCAAGGGGCTCGAGGCCCGGCGGCTGCGCACCGGCGACGGGTCGGTCTGCCTGCTCGGCGTGGGCAAGACGGTCGGCGCCTGCCTGAGTGCCGCCGACGAGCTGGCCGCCGAGGGGATCGACGCCACGGTCTGGGACGTGCGCGTGGTCTCCCCCGCCGACGTCGCCATGCTCGCCGACGCCACCCGCCACCGGCTCGTCGTCACCGCCGAGGACGGCGTCCGCCACGGTGGCGCCGGTGCCTTCCTCATCGACGCCATGTCGGCGCAGGTCGAGTCCGCCGGGCTCGTGCTGCCGGCGACCCGCGTCCTCGGCGTCCCGCGCCAGTTCCTCGCGCAGGGCAAGGCCGACGACATCCTGGCCAGCATCGGCCTCGACGGTGCCGGTATCGCCGAGAGCGTCCGCCGGGTCAGGCTCAAGGTCCCCACCGCCGAGCCACCGCTCTGACCCAGGGTCAGCCGGGCACGCCGGCGGTGCCGCGTCGCTTTCCGCCGGGACGCGAGAACAGCTCCCGGACGCGCACCTGTTGGCCCGAGCGGAGCACCGCCCTGCGGTAGACCCCTGCGGCGACCAGCGCCATGGCGACCGTGCCCGCGATGCTGATCAGCACGGAGGCCAGGAACTGCCACCAGGCGACGTCGCCCAGTCCGACGAGCACGGGCATGGCGAAGGGGGCCGTCGGGGGCAGGTAGGCCAGCACCTCGAAGAGAACGCTCGGGTTGCCCGTGGCGGCCGTCGTGAGCGCCAGGACGTAGCCGACGATGATCGGCAGGCTGAGCGGGAGGGCGAGCGTCTGGACCTGGTCCTGCCGCTCGGCCATGGAACCGGCGGCGGCGTAGACCCAGCAGTAGAACGCATAGCCGAGGAAGAGCCACACCAGTTCGCTCGCCAGCACGAGCGGCGCGGTCCCGTGGAGCAGGTCGGAACCGACGGCCTCGGCCAGCACGAGTGCGAACACGACGATGACCGCTGCCTGGCCCATGGCGACCAGGCCGATCCCGAGCACCTTGCCGCCGAGGAGCTGAATCGGCCGGACGGTGGCCAGCAGCACCTCGACCACGCGGCTCGCCTTCTCCTGCATGACGCCCATGAGGATCCAGGTGTTGTACTGGGTGAGCATCAAGAAGACGAGGATGAGCCCGATCACCGACGTCGTCCGCGCGGTCCCTTTCGTGCTCGGCTGCAGGCTCTGCACGGGCACCGGCCTCGCGTTTGCCAGCTGCGCGACCTGCGATCCCGAGAGCCCCGCCTCCCGGTACGCGTGCTCGATCCCGAGCTCCACCGCTACTTCCTGCGCGACGGTGGCCACCGTCGTCGTGCTGTCGGCGGTCACGGGAGCGTTCACCACGACCCGGTCCCCGTCGATGACGGCCAGGTCGATGGCGCCCGATCGCAGCGCGTCGGCGGCGGCCCGGACCGACGGCTCGGGCACGAGCCTCACCGAGGTCCCCGCCCTGGCCCCGGCCTGCTGAATGAGCGGTTGCAGCGCAGGGTCGGCGGGACCGACGACACCGACCTCCTGCGGCCCCGCCTTGCCGCCGTGGATGACCGGGATGACGATGGCTCCCGCGACGACGAGGAGGATGATGACCGTGCCGACGCGGAAGATGCGGCCCCGCACCCGCTCACGGATCTCCCGGAGCGCGACGAGCCCCACGTCGCCGAAGGAGTCACCGAAGGACCCCCGGCGGGGTGGCCGGGCACCTTCCGGCGACGGCACCTGCCCCCGACGCCGCCGTCCGCGCATCCAGATCCGCAGCGCCAGCACGACGGCGCCGACGACGATCACGATGGCCGCCGTCATCCCAATGCCTCCCGGAACACCTCGGACAGCCGGCGGCGCTGGAAGGAGAACCCGGTCACCCTGCCGGCCTGCATGGCGGCCCGCAGCACGCTGTCGCTGTCGACCGCGTCGTCCAGCACGAGCCGGGCCGCACCGGCGGCGACCTCCGACACGGTGACGCCGGGCAGGCTCCGCGCCCACGCGGCCGCCCGGTCCCCCTCCACTCGGACCACCAGGCGCCGGGGACCGCTGCTGGCGAGCTCGTCCACCGTGCCGGACACGACCACGCGCCCGTGGTCGATGATCGTCACCTGCTCGCACAGGTCCTCGACGAGGTCGAGCTGGTGGCTCGAGAAGAGCACGCAGCAGCCGGCCCCGGCCTGGTCGAGCAGCACCTGCCCGATGGCGTCGACCCCCGCGGGGTCGAGGCCCGCCAGCGGCTCGTCCAGCACCAGCAGCTCCGGAGCGTGGAGGAGGGCAGCCGCCAGCTGCACCCGTTGCTGGTTCCCGTGCGAGAGCGCCTCGACCTTGCTCTGCGCCCGCTCCGCGATGTCGAGGCGCTCCAGCCACGTCTGGGTGGCCGCCGCCGCGTCGGCACCGCTCATCCCGTGCAGCCTGCCGAGGTACTCGAGCTGCTCCCCCACGAGCATGCCGGGGTAGAGACCCCTCTCCTCGGGCATGTACCCGAACCGGCGGCGCTCGGTCTGTCCCAACGGGGCGCCGTTCCAGCGGACGGTACCCGCATCGAGATCGGTGAGGCCGAAGATCGCCCGCATCGTCGTCGTCTTGCCCGCCCCATTGGGGCCGAGGAAGCCCACCACGTGCCCGGCGGGCACCGTGAAGGACAGGTCGTCGAGCGCGGTCAGCGAGCCGAAGGTGCGGCGCAACCCCACGAGCTCCAGCAGGCCGCACACCGGATCAGGCTACGCGCACGCGCACACTGACGGGTTTACGGCGCGTCGCGATCGCTCTGCCGGGCGCAACTACGCGAGGTTGGCGCCGTGCTGCCGGACGTAGTCGTTGACCGCGTAGTACGCCTCGATCGATTCCCCGGCGTCGCCCCAGAAGCCCTCCTGGATGTCATGGGCCATCTGGCCCTTCCCGACGTAGTGGTTGTTCACGTCGGTGATCTCGAGCTCGCCTCGGCCTGATGGAACGAGGTCGCCGATGATGTCGAACACGCCGGCCTCGTAGCAGTAGATGCCGGTGACGCAGTACTCGGAGGCGGGTTTCTCGGGCTTCTCATCTATGTGGGCGACCCGCCCGTCCTCCCCGAAGAC
>JBEKVF010000061.1:0-9292 GCA_049514295.1 Acidimicrobiales bacterium | reverse complement strand
GGGAGTGCATGGCACCAGACCAATCACAGCTCGAGGCTGCAGTGAGCGCGGTACAGGACCCCGAGCTCGGACTCACGCTGGGCGACCTCGGACTGCTGCGGTCGGTGCGGCCGCGCCGGCGCCGGGTGCTCATTGAGGTGGCGCTGCCTGTGGCGGCCTGGCCCGGCACCGACGAGCTGGCCGAGGAGATCCACCGGGCCGCGCTGACCGTGCCCGGCGTCGAGGAGGTCGAGCTCGATTTCGTGGTGATGACCGACGAGGAGCGCACCGGGCTCCGGCACCGGCTCCGCGCCGGCATGCTCGGGAGCGACGGCGCGGCGGGCGGCGACGATCACGGTCACGACCACGCGGGACACGGCCATGGGCAGGCCGCGCCGGTGCCGGCCTTCCTCGGCCCCGACACCACCACACGCGTCATCGGGATCTCCTCCGGGAAGGGCGGCGTGGGCAAGTCGACGGTGACGGTGAACCTCGCCATCGCCCTGGCCCAGGCCGGTCACAGCGTCGGGCTCCTCGACGCCGACGTCTACGGCTTCTCCGTCCCCAAGATGCTCGGGACCGACCACGACCCGGTCATCATCGGCGACATCGTCATCCCGACGTCGGCCCACGGTGTCAGGTGTCTGTCGATGGGCTACTTCGTGCCGGACGATCAGCCCGTCATCTGGCGCGGCCCGATGCTGCACAAGGCGATCCAGCAGTTCCTGACCGATGCCTACTGGGGTGAGCCCGACTTCGTGCTGATCGACATGCCTCCGGGAACCGGTGATGTGGCGCTCACGCTGGCCGAGGTGATGCCGCGAGCGGAGATCGTGGTGGTGACGACACCGCAGGCGGCGGCGCAGCGCGTCGCGCAGCGCTCCGCGTTCGCGGCGCGACGCCTCAAGCTCTCGGTGCGCGGTGTCGTCGAGAACATGAGCTGGTTCACGGGTGACGACGGGACCCGCTACGAGCTGTTCGGCTCCGGCGGGGGCGGGACCCTCGCGGCCGACCTCGGTGTGCCGCTGCTGGGTCAGGTGCCCCTGGTCAACGCGGTGCGGCTGGGCGGCGACGAGGGGCATCCGGTCATGGCGGTCGATCCGGACAGCGAGGCGGCCCGGTCGTTCAGGGCGATCGCGGAGAAGCTGGCCGCCCTCGGCCCGGCCCGTGTCTACCGGCGGGAGCTCAGCTTGCGTTGAGTCGGGAGGCGCGCGTGGGGCTCAGGCCCCACTTCAGGTTGGCCACATTGCGCGCGTTGCTGCCGTACAGCACGATCTGATCGCGCCCGGCGCGCTTGGCGTCGTACATGGCGTTGTCGGCGTCGCGGAGCAGCATGGCGGGTGCGGCTGACGAGTCGTTCGTGACCACGACGCCGATGCTGGCGGTGACCACCAGGTGTGCGTTGCCTATCGTCACCGGCGCACTCAGCCCCTTGCGGATGCGCTCGGCCATGTCCGTCGCAGCCGCCTCGTTGTCGACCTCTCCGAAGGCGACGAATTCGTCGCCGCCGAAGCGCGCAACAACGTCGACCCCGCGCGTCATGGCGGTCAGGCGGTCGGCCATTTCGTTGAGGAGGACGTCGCCGGCCGAGTGGTCGGCCCGGTCGTTCACGAGCTTGAAGCGGTCGAGGTCGATGAACAGCACGGCCAGCGCGCCGCGGCGCCGCCCGACGTGGTTCAGCGACTCCTGGAGCCGTTCCATGAACAGGCTGCGGTTGGCCAGGCCGGTCAGTCCGTCGTGCGAGGCCTGGAACGCCATCTGCTCGGCCATGTCGCAGCGCTCGATGGCGAGCCCGACCATGCTGGCCAGCTGCTCGAGCTTGTGCAGTTCGTCGCTCCCGAAGTAGGGCATGTAGGGACTGATCTTGACGGCCAGCGAATGCGTGACGCCGCTGTGGGTCCGGACGGTGATGCGGCGGTGCAACCCGCCGTCGCTGTCCGAGTCCCCGTCCCACAGGTCGGGGCCTTCTTCGTCGAGCCAGACCGGGTACCGCGCCACGATGGTGCCGTCGCCGGCCAGGAGGGCGGCCTCCGAGGCGCCGACCAGCGCGCAGACGTGGGGTAGGAGGTGTTCGGCCACGTCCCGCGAGTCACCGGCGGACACGAGCTCGCTGACGGCCTGGCGGAAGGCCACGTCCTCCTTCCGGCTCAGGAAGACCCGCACGAAGGACGGGAGCACCAGGGCGACGAGGAACAGGACGCCCATCGCCACGGTGAGCGCCCGGGTCGCCAGCGACACGGGCGGCCCGTGCAGCCCGAGGGCGGCCACGACGACCTGCACCTCGAGCCCGGCCACCGCGATGGCCAGTAGGTGCATCCGGGAGGAGGCGATCGGCGGCTCGCCCCTCCCCGCCACGAACAGGCAGATCACCACGTAGGCGAACAGGAAGCCGAAGGCTACGGCGAACGCGACGCGGTAGGCGATGAAGTACGGCGGCGGCGGGGCTCCAGGGGCGGGCAAATACTTGAGAGCGAAGGTGAAGGCGATGATGGCGGCCGTCACGACGACGGCGACGTAGCGGACCGCCCGGCTCGGCCGGCGGAACGTCGCGGCGAAGCGGAAGAGGCAGTAGGGCATCAGCAGCAGCAGCGCCACCAGCGCCTTGGCCAGGTTCTGGTGCGTGACGAGATTGGGATCGATCTTGACCGCCAGGGACAGCCCACCGAGGATGGCGAACGACAGGGCCACCCATCCGGCACCGCGGATCCGGTGGCGGATCCACTGCAGCGCGGTGAGCGCGGCCAAAAGGACGAACTCCGCGAGGGAAACGTCGGACAGGACCTGTGTCCAGTGTGTCACCGTGTGATGCCCTCCTCCGCCGCGTCGCCCGGAGCATCGAGGCTCACGACGGTCCCGTCTCCAGGTGCGCCAGACCCGGACCTTCTCAAAGACCTTACCTCCAGCCCGCACCCCGCGTCGGGAATTTCAGACACTCTTCACGCCGGCGGACGTGTGTTCGCGAAGGCCCTAGCCACGGTCGCCGACCCCGGGCAGCCACCGTCGACTTGGCACGGACATGTCATTGCGGAGCACGCTCGTGCACGCCGTTCATTCGGCTCATTCGGCGGAGGTCCATCACGACCACGTCCGGCAGGAGCCCGCGGGCCAGCCGGAGGCATTCGGCGACGCACCCCGCGGTCCCGACGACCTCGAGGTCCGGCTCCGCGCCGACGGCCGCGGCAAGGCCGCGCACCACCATCTCGTGATTGTCGACGAGGAGCACACGGGTCGCCGTCATGCCCGCCGCACCCACCGCCTCGGTGCTCATATCGCTCGACATCGGCACTCTCCCGAACGTGCGTTTGCCACGTTACAGCGGCCGGCGCCTGCGGCCAACCCCCCGATCGGGACGCTCCCCCGACGGACTCGGTACTGTGAGGCCCGGCGTGGGAGGTGGCATGGCGCAGGACTGGGCACGGCCCGTGGTGCACTGGGAGATCGAGGCCAGGGACCCCGAGCGCCAGCGTGCCTTCTACGCCGAACTGTTCAACTGGCAGATCGGTGACGGCTACATCATGGAGATCCCGGCCGGCATCGGCGGTCCCGAACCCGGCCCGGGGGGGCACATTCGCACCAGCGAACGGTCCGGCGTGACGCTCTACGTGCAGGTGGCCGACCTGCGCGCCTCGCTCGACAAGTCGGTCGTGCTCGGCGCCACGATCGTCGCCGAGCCCTTCGACGTCCCCGGCGGCCCCACGCTGGCCGGCATCACCGACCCCGAGGGCAACCCGGTCATGCTCGTGCAGGCCTGAGCATGTCGACCGTCGAGATCACGACCTTCAGGCTGGCCGAGGGGGTCGGGGACGACTCGTTCCTCGCCCTCGACCGCAGAATCCAGACCGAGCTGGTGCCGAACCAGCCGGGCTTCCTGCGGCGCACGACCGCGCGCCACGGCGACGAGTGGCTGGTCGTCACGCTGTGGGCCTCCGACGCCGACGCCGCGGCCTTCCAGCGGGCCGTGGACGGTCATCCGCTGCAGGTGGAGCTCGAGCACGCCGCGGAGGCGGGCAGCCTGCACCTCACCCGCTATTCGACGCTCGACTGAGGTGGACCTCAGCGACCTCAAGGCGACGCGCTACGAGGTGCGTGACCACGTCGCCACCGTCACGCTCCACCGGCCCGACCGCCTCAATGCGTGGACCGGGCGCATGCACGCCGAGTACCGGGCGCTGCTGGACCGAGCCGGCAGCGACCCGGCGGTCCGGGTCATCGTCGTCACCGGATCGGGCCGGGCCTTCTGCGCCGGCGCCGACAGTCGCGCGCTCGAGGGTCACGTCGAGCGTGGCGCCTACGACGCCGGGCTGGGCGACGACGTGGCCATGCCGGGCTACGGCGTCCGCCCCGAGTTCGATGCCGACTTCGCGTACCACTTCGGCATCCCCAAGCCGATCATCGCCGCCGTCAACGGCCCCGCCGCGGGTGTGGGCCTCGTCCTCGCCTGCTACTGCGACCTTCGGTTCGCGGCGCGGGGCGCCAAGCTGACCACGTCGCACGGGCGGCTCGGCCTGCCGGCCGAGTACGGGCTGTCCTGGCTCCTGCCCCGCCTGATCGGAGTGACCCGTGCCGCCGACCTCCTGCTGTCGAGCCGAGTCGTGCTGGCCGAGGAGGCCGAGCAGCTGGGGCTGGTCAACCGGGCCCTGCCAGCCGGGGAGCTGCTGCCCCACACGTACGCCTACGCCGGGCGGCTGGCCACGGAGGTCGCGCCGTCCTCGCTTGCCGTGACGAAGCTGCAGCTCTACCGGGACCTGCACGGGGACGTCGCGACGTCGGTCGACGACGCGTCGACGCGCATGGCCGAGATGATGCGCGGCGCCGACTTCGCCGAGGGGGTCGCCGCCCTGACCGAGAAGCGCCCGCCGGCCTTCCCGGACCGGCCTCTCTGACGGACAGGCCGCCTCAGCCGTCGACGCCGGCCGGGAGCTTGGCGGGGTCCCAGCCGAGGAGGGCCACCGCCTGGCGGAAGGCGAAGCGGTCGGTCATGCCCGCCACGTAGGTGACGGCGGCCCGCACCGCGTCGGGGCTCCCGGCAAGCACGTCGGACGACTCGGGCGGGGGGGCGGCACGGTCGGTGATGAGGTGTGGCCGGTCCGAGAAGTGCTCGACCAGCCCCCGGAGCACGCTGACCACGGCGTCGCCCTGCCGCAACGACGCGTCGCGCAGGTAGATGCGCTCGTAGTTGCAGGCCCGGAAGGCGGCCAGCGCCTCCGCCCCCTCTTCCTCCATGCCCACCTGGCCCGTCCGCAGCGAGGCCGAGACGACGCCGGCGATGAAGGCGCCGAGCTGGGCGCTGCGCCGCTCACCGCACAGCGTGCGGACCGCGGCGGGCAGCTGGTGGGGGGCGACGATGCCGGACAGGACGGCGTCCTCCCAGTCGTGACAGACGTAGGCGATCCGGTCGGCCCAGCTCACGACCTCGCCTTCGGGCGTCGACGGGGCGGGGCGGGACCAGCTGTGGTTGGCGATGCCGTCCACCGTCTCGGCGCACAGGTTGAGCGAGGCCAGGGACACGAGCGCGCCCCAGGGCGCGTGGTCGAACCCACCGGGAACGTAGGGGTCGAGCGCGTCCTCGCTGGCGTGGCCACCGGGCCCGTGCCCGCAGTCGTGACCGAGGGCAATGGCCTCGGTGAGGTCCACGTTGAGGCGGCACGCCCGTGCGATGGCCGTGGCGACCTGCGCTACCTCGAGCGCGTGGGTGAGGCGGGTGCGCTGATGGTCCTGGGGGAACACGAAGACCTGCGTCTTGCCCGCCAGCCGGCGGAAGGAGCTGGCGTGGAGGATGCGGTCGCGGTCACGCTCGAAACAGGTGCGCCAGGCGTCTGGCTCCTCGGGCTCGCGCCGGTTGCCGGCGCCCGACGAGCGGGTGGCGCCGGGTGCCAGCAGCGACTCCTCCAGCTCCTGGCGCTCCTCGCGCCCGCTCGGCATCGCGGGTTGGGCGCGGTCGGCCGGGGGTGACCCCGGCGCCGGCCCGATACGGGCGTGCGAGTCGGCGTGGGCCAGGCGGACCGGACCCGAATAGCCAGACATCGTCGCTGCCCAACGGGCGCTGCGCTCCGTCGCAGCGGACTTCGGCGTGCCGGTCATGCACTGCAGTCTGCCCGGTCGCAGTAACGTCCAGGTGGCCCCAGGAACCATCCGGGAGTCCGCGAGAGGAGTGAGACCAGGTGGACGTGCGCATCGGCATCACCCACACACCCAAGGAGCTCGAGGTGGAGATGCCCGACGATGCCGATCGCGACAAGGTGGTCGCCGACATCGAGAAGCTGCTCAAGACCGGTGACGGGGTCCTCTGGCTGACCGACAGGAAGGGCCGGCGGGTCGGCATCCCGGTCGTCAAGGTCGCCTACGTCGAGGTCGGGGCACCGTCATCGGACCGTCGCGTCGGGTTCGGCGCCCCCTGAGGACGTTCATGGCGGCGGGGCAGGCACCGGGGCGGTGAGCGCGGCTCCGGACCTGCTCGATCTGCGGCTGCTCTTCGTCACCGGCAAGGGCGGCGTGGGCAAGACCACGGTCTCTGCGGGCCTCTCCCAGCTGGCGGCCGAGCACGGCAAGCGCGTCCTCGTCTGCGAGGTCGACGCGAAGGGCGACGTGACGTCGCTGTTCGAGGCGCCACCCACCGACTTCACGCCGCGCGAGATCGCGCCCGGGGTCTGGTCGATGTCGATGGACACGGAGGCGTCGCTGCGCGAGTACCTCAAGTTGCAGCTGCGCATCCCGGTGGTGGGGCGCATCGGGCCGCTGGCCAAGGCCTTCGACTTCGTGGCCACGGCGGCGCCGGGCGTCCGTGAGATCCTCACGGTGGGCAAGCTGTGCTGGGAGGTGCGCGAGTCCCACTACGACCTGGTGGTCGTCGACGCCCCGGCCAGCGGCCACATCATCGGGCAGCTGGCCGCGCCGCAGGCCATCAACGACCTGGTCAAGGTCGGGCTGATCCGCAGCCAGACGGACTGGATGCTCGACATTCTCTCCGACGAGCGCCAGACGGGCCTCGTCGCGGTCTGCACGCCCGAGGAGATGCCGGTGAGCGAGACGCTCGAGCTGGCCACCAGGGTGCGCGAGGAGACGACGGTGCGCATGTCGGCCGTGGTCATCAACCGCGTCCTGCCCGAGCTCTTCGGGCAGCGCGAGGAGGAGATCTTCGAGCAGCTGCGGGCACCGGATGTCGAGCGCGTGCTGTCGGAGCGGGCGGGCGGGACGGTGACCCCGGTCCTCGAGGCGGCCCGGCTCGCCGTCACCATGCGGCGCACCCGCTCGGCCCACATGCAGCGCCTCCAGGCCGGGCTCCCCGAGGGACTGCCCGTGCTCCTGCTGCCGTACCTGTTCGCGCGCAGCTTCGGGGCGCGCACGACGCGCCAGGTGGCCCACGCCCTCGGCGAGGAGCTCGGGCTGTGACGGCGGCCGCGACCGGCGCCGCCAAGACGGTGGCGCAGCTGCTCGCCGCCAAGGACATCGTCATCGCCTGCGGGCCGGGCGGGGTGGGCAAGACAACGACCGCGGCGGCGCTCGGCGCCACGGCCGTGGTGGAGCAGGGCGGCCGCGTGCTGGTGCTCACGGTCGACCCGGCGCGCCGGCTGGCCGACGCGTTGGGGTTGAAGGGGATCGGGAACGACGAGGTCCGCATCACCGACGATGTGTTCGAGAAGGTGGGGGCCCACCCGAGGGGCGAGCTGTGGGCGGCGATGCTGGACACCAAGCAGAGCTGGGACGACCTCATCCGCACCCACGCCCCCGACGACGAGACGCGCGAGCAGATCCTCGCCAACCCGCTGTACCAGAACATCTCGGGGCGCTTCGTGCAGTCGCACGACTACATCGCCATGGAGCGCCTCTACGAGATCCACTCCGAGGGCAAGTACGACCTCATCGTGGTCGACACGCCCCCGACCCGCAACGCGCTCGACTTCCTCGATGCGCCGCAGCGCATGGCCGACTTCTTCTCGTCCCGGCTGCTGCGCTGGCTCATCGTGCCCTACCGCTCACGTCTGGTGAACTTCGCGTCGAAGCCCTTCTACCAAATTGCCGATCGGATCCTCGGCACGCAGTTCCTGGCCGACATTTCGGAGTTCTTCATCCTCTTCCAGTCGATGTACGCCGGCTTCGTCGAGCGGGCCGAGGCGGTGACGCGGCTGCTCTCGGACCGGCGGACGACGTTCATGGTCGTCTCGACGCTCGAGGCCACGCCGGTGCGCGAGGCCGAGTTCTTCTCGGCGGAGCTGACGGCGCGCAAGCTGCATCTCGGAGCGGTCGTGCTCAACAAGGTGCTGCCGGAGTACCTGCGCGGCCTCCAGGCGGACAAGCTGGCCGAATCCATGATCGGCCGGACCACCGAGCTGGCGGCCGGGCTCACCGACGACCCGGTCGTGGCGGCGCGCGTGCTGGGGGAGGTGGCGGAGAGCTTCCTCAACTTCGGCGTGGTCGCCCGCCGCGAGGCCGAGCAGCAGGCGGAGCTCAATGGCGCACCCGACGTGCTCGTGACCGTGCCGTTCTTCGACGCCGACATTTACGACATGGGCGGGCTGCTCCAGTTGGGCGCGCAGGTCTGGGACTGAGGTGCCGGCCTGCGGGCCGGTCGGGCGCCACCTGCGGGCGCGGCGCCTACCATGCGTGACATGGCCCAGCTGATTGATCCCGAGGTCGAGCTCTACGCTGCCGCGCACACGACACCGCCCCCGGCCCACCTCGAGGCGGTGGACGCCTCGACCCGGGAGGGCTTCGCGGGCTGGGGGATGATGGTGGGCCGCCAGGAGGGCCGCTTCCTGGAGATGCTGGTGTTCTCCGCCCAGGCCACGCGTGTCCTCGAGATCGGGACGTTCACGGGCTACTCCTCCATGGCCATGGCGGCCGGGCTGGGTGCGGGGGGCGCGATCATCTCGCTCGAGGTGGACCCCCACCACGCGGTGACCGCCCGCGGCAACATCGCCTCCGCGGGCCTCGAGAGCCTGATCAGCGTGATCGAGGGGCCGGCCCTGCGGACGCTCGAGCAGCTCCAGGGCCCCTTCGACCTCGTCTTCATCGACGCCGACAAGGTCTCCTACGACGCCTACTTCGAGGCGGTGCTGCCCAAGCTGGCCCCGCACGGGCTCATCGTGGTCGACAACACGCTCCAGCGCGGCGGCGTGCTGGCGTCCGAGCCGGACCCGCACGAGGGGGCCCGGGCCCTGCGCGCCTTCAACGACAAGGTCGTCAACGACCCCCGCGTCGTGTGCGTCCTCACCACCATCCGCGACGGCGTGACGCTGATCCGCCGGGCCGGCTGAAGGCCGGTCGGAAGTCGCCGTGGTGTGGGCATGACGGTGGCGGGCTGACGTGCTCGACT
>JBEKVF010000060.1:0-9354 GCA_049514295.1 Acidimicrobiales bacterium | reverse complement strand
TGGAGTGGGTGGTGGTGGACAGCGAGGTCGACGCCCTGATCCTGGAGCACTCCCTGATTCAGGCGCACCTGCCCCGGTACAACGTCCGGCTCAAGGACGACAAGAGCTACCCCTGGCTGGCTGTCACGCTCAACGAGGAGTGGCCGCGGCCCGCCGTGGTGCGGGGTCGCAAGCGCAAGGGAGTTCGCTACTTCGGCCCCTACGGCAACGCCGGCGCCATCCGGTCCACGCTCGACCTGCTGGTGCGGAGCTTCCCTGTACGGACCTGCTCGGACACCAAGTTCACGCGCCACCAGCGGCTCGGGCGGCCCTGCCTCCTCTATGACATCGACCGCTGCTCGGGACCGTGCGTCGGTGCCGTCGACCACGAGGCCTACGACGGCTACGTGACCGACCTCATGCGGTTCCTCTCGGGAGACACGGAGCCCGTGCTGGCGAGCCTGGAGGCGGAGATGCTGGCCGCGTCCGACGAGCTGCAGTTCGAGCGGGCGGCGCGGCTGCGTGACCGCATCACCGCCGTGCACAAGGCCGCGGAGACCCAGCAGATGGTCTCCGACCGGGCGGAGGACTTCGACGTCGTCGGCCTGGCCGAGGACCCGCTCGAGGCATCGGTGCAGATCTTCCGCGTGCGACGTGGCCGCGTGGTGGGGCACCGGGGCTTCGTGGCCGAGAAGGTCGAGGACCTTTCCGGACCCGAATTCATGGCGTTGGTGATTTCGCAGGTCTACGGGGCCGACGGGGCGGAGGTGCCGCGCCGCGTGCTGGTCCCCGAGGAGCCCGACGACCGTGAGATCCTCCAGAGCTGGCTGCGCGGCGTGCGCGGCGGCCCGGTGGACATCGCCGTTCCGTTCCGGGGCGCCAAGCGCGCGCTGCAGGACACCGTGACGCGGTCGGCGGGCGAGGACCTGGCCCGCCATCGGCTGCGCCGGGCGGCCGACCACAACGCCCGGTCCAAGGCGCTGACCGAGCTGCAGAGCGCGCTGTCGCTGCGCGAGGCACCCCTGCGGATTGAGTGCTACGACATGAGCCACCTGCAGGGGACCGACTACGTAGGCTCCATGGTGGTGTTCGAGGACGGGCTGGCCAAGAGGTCGGACTACCGGCGCTTCAAGGTGAAGACCGTCCCCGGCAACGACGACTACGCCGCTATGGAGGAGGTGCTCACGCGCCGGCTCAGCGCGCTCAAGGAGGCACCGGAGGCGCCCGAGGGCGGGCGGCCGCGGCGCTTCGCCTACCGGCCCAACCTCATTGTGGTCGACGGTGGCAAGGGGCAGCTCGGGGTGGCCGAGCGTGTGGTGCGCGAGCTCGGGCTGGAGGGCGAGATAGAGCTGGCGTCGCTGGCCAAGCAGTTCGAGGAGGTCTACCGGCCCGGCTCGCCCGACCCGGTGCGCCTGCGCCGCGGCTCGGACGGCCTCTACCTCCTGCAGCGCGTGCGTGACGAGGCGCACCGTTTCGCCATCACGTTCCACCGGGAGCGCCGGGCCAAGCGGATGACGCGGAGCATCCTCGACGACATCCCGGGTCTCGGCCCGGCCCGCAAAGCGCGCCTGGTCAAGGAGCTGGGAGGGGTGAACGCGGTGCGGGCCGCATCGCTCGACCAGCTCCAGGCCCTGTCGTGGCTGCCCGACCGGGTCGCGCTCGCCGTGCACGAGGGAGTGCGCAAGGCTGGGGGGCGATGAGCGAGTTCGCCGTGGTGACGGGGATGTCCGGGGCGGGCCGCTCCACGACGGCCGCGGCGCTCGAGGACGTGGGCTGGTTCGTCATCGACAACCTACCCGCCGGACTCATCATGAAGATGGTCGAGATGGTGGACCGCCCCGGGTCCGGCATTGAGCGTGTGGCGCTGGTCATCGGCCGGGGCGGCAGCGACACGGGCCCGGAGCACTTCGACGACCTGCCCAAGGTGCTGGACGAGCTGCACCACGCGCGCCGGCGGGTGCGCGTCGTGTTCCTCGATGCGCCCGACGACGTGCTGGTGCGCCGCTACGAGGGCACGCGGCGGCGCCATCCGCTGCCGGCCAGGGGAGTGGAGGAGTCGATCGCCGTCGAGCGCAAGCTGCTCGAGCCCGTGCGCGAGCGCGCCGATCTCCTCGTCGACACCGGGGAGTTGAATTCGAACCAGCTGCGGACGCGCATCCTGGAGGCGTTCGGCGCCGAGGATGCCCCGCAGATGCAGACGTCGGTCATCTCGTTCGGGTACAAGCACGGCATCCCGCTCGACGTCGACCTGGTCTTCGACTGCCGCTTCCTGCCCAACCCGTTCTGGGTCGAAGAGCTGCGGCCCTTCAGCGGGCTGGACGAGCCAGTCAAGGAGTACGTGCTCGGCCAGCCCGAGTCCGTTGCCTTCCTCGAGAAGGTGGATGATCTCCTGACGAGCATCCTGCCGGCGTTCGTCCGCGAGGGGAAGTCCTACCTGACGATCGCCATGGGCTGCACCGGTGGCCGGCACCGCTCGGTGGCGCTGGCGCACGCGCTGGCGGAGCGTCTGAGCGAGCACGGGCAGGCGGTCTCCGTCTTCGACCGGGACATCGACCGGTGAGCGGCGCTCGCCCCTCGGTCGTGGCCATCGGCGGGGGGCACGGCACCGCCGTCACGCTCAAGGCGGCTCGGCGCTACGCGGGCACCCTCACGGGGGTCGTCTCGGTGGCCGACGACGGCGGGAGCAGCGGGCGGCTCCGCGAGCTGTTCAACGTGGTCGCGCTGGGCGACCTGCGCAAGTGCCTGGTAGCGCTGTCCGACGAGGACTCGGCGCTGGCGGTGGCCTTCGAGCGCCGCTTCGACGAGGGCGAACTGGCCGGGCACGCGCTCGGCAACCTGATCCTCACCGGCCTCATCGACGCCACCGGCGACCTCGTCCTCGGGGTACGGGAGGCGGCACTCCTGCTCGGTGCGCGCGGCGACGTCCTGCCGGCCACGACGGAGCCCGTCGTGCTGAAGGCCGAGTCGGCCCAGGGCACGGTGGCGGGCCAGGTGGCGGTCATGGGCACGGGAGACATCAGGACGGTCTCGCTCGTACCCGGCGACGCACAGCCGCCCCCGCTGGCGGTCGAGCGGATCGCGGGGGCGGACCAGATCGTGATCGGGCCCGGTTCCCTGTTCACCAGCGTCCTGGCCGCCGTGGCGGTGGGAGGCATCGCCGAGGCGGTGGCCTCCTCAAGAGCGCAGGTCGTCTACGTGTGCAACCTCCGTCCGCAGGTCCCCGAGACCGAGGGCTACGACGTGGCGGCCCACGTGACGGCCCTGGCCAGGCACGATGTCAAAATCGACATGGTCGTGTGTGACAGCATCCAGGGTATGGACATCGGCGCGACGGATGTTTTGGTGCTCGACGTTCCCCTGACGGGAGAGAACACCCTGGTGCACAGCCCGGCCAAACTGGCGCAGGCACTGTCAGGTCTGCTGGCATAGGTAGCCCGGAACCCGAGAGGAAGGGACGAGATGACGGTGCGGGTCGGTATCAATGGCTTCGGTCGCATCGGCCGCAACTTCCTGCGGGCGATCCTCGACACCGGCGCCGACGTCGAGGTGGTCGGGGTGAACGACCTCACGTCCCCCGAGGCCCTGGCCCATCTCCTTCGCTACGACTCGACGCAGGGACGCCTGCCCGTGCCGGTCGACGTCGAGGGCAGCGACCTGCTGGTGGGCGACCGGCACATCCGGGTGCTCGAGGAGCGCGAGCCCGAGCAGCTCCCCTGGGACAAGCTGGGCGCCGACGTCGTGATCGAGTCCACCGGGCGCTTCACCACCCGAGCCGACGCGGCGGGGCACCTCGGCGGCTCGGTGAAGAGGGTCATCATCTCGGGACCGTCGGCCGACGCCGACGCCACGTTCGTGATCGGCGTCAACGACGACGAGTTCGACCCGGCGACGCACCTGGTCGTCTCGAACGCCTCGTGCACGACGAACTGTTTCGTCCCGATGGTCAAGGTGGTCGACGACGCCTTCGACCTCGTCAGCGGGCTCATGACGACGGTGCACGCCTACACCAACGACCAGAACCTGCTCGACCTGACGCACAAGGACCCGCGCCGCGCCCGGGGGGCGGCCGTCAACATCGTGCCGACCACGACAGGAGCGGCCAAGGCGACCAGCCTCGTGCTGGAGTCGATGAAGGGCCGACTGGACGGGATCTCGCTGCGGGTCCCGCTGCCCGTCGGCTCCATCACCGACTTCACGGCGGTCGTCAAGGGCAACCCGTCCGTCGTCGAGGTCAACGCCGCCTTCGCCGAGGCGGCGGCCAAGCCGCCGCTCGACCGGGTGCTGGACTACACGGAGGACCCCATCGTCTCGAGCGACATCGTGGGCTCGCCCGCCTCGTGCACCTTCGACGCCGGGCTCACCTTGGTGATGCCGATCAGCGACGACCTGTCGCTCGTGAAGGTCAACGGCTGGTACGACAACGAGTGGGGCTACTCCAACCGCCTGGTCGACCTCGCCGTGCTGGTCGGGGGCTGAGCGCCGCATGGACCCGCTGAGCGGCATCCCGCTCCTCGAGGACCTCCCCGACCTCGATGGGAAGCGCGTGCTCGTGCGGGTCGACTTCAATGTCCCGCTGCACATCGGTGTGCGTGGCAAGGCCACGGTGGCCGACGACTTCCGGATCACCGCGGCGTTGCCGACCCTGCGCCGGCTGCAGGACGAGGGTGCCGAGGTGGTGGCGTCCTCGCACCTCGGCCGTCCGGCCGGGGCACCGGACCCCCGCTGGGAGATGGACCCGGTCCGCAAGCGGCTCGAGGTGCTGTGCCCGGGGATCGGGCTGACCGAGAACCTGCGCTTCGACCCGGGCGAGAAGGCGAACGACCCCGCGTTCGTGCAGCGCCTCATTGAGGGCTTCGACGCCTACGTGGACGAGGCCTTCGGTGCCGCCCACCGTGCCCACGCGTCGATCGTGGGGCCGCCGCAGTTCCTGCCGAGCGCGGCGGGGATGCGCTTCGCCAAGGAGGTGGAGGTCCTCGGCGGGATCTTGGAGCAACCGGCGCGGCCCTTCGTCGCCATCGTGGGAGGTGCCAAGCTGGCCGACAAGCTGGACGTGCTCAAGGTGCTGGCCACCAAGGTCGACACGCTGGTCGTCGGCGGCGGCATGGCGTTCACGTTCCTGGCCGCCAAGGGGCAGCACGTCGGCAACTCGCTGTTCGACCCGACCCACCTTCAGGACTGCCGGGACCTGCTGGATTCGGGGGTCCGCATCCTCCTCCCGACCGACACCCTTGGCCTGGAGCCCGGGGGGACGTTCGGGCCGCCCTCGGAGGGTCACGGGCCGCGGGGGAGCGTCAAGGTGATTGAGGGGGACCTGCCGGACGGCTGGACCGGCCTGGACATCGGTCCCGACACGGCGGCCGCGTTCGCCCAGGAGGTCGCGACGGCCGGGACGGTGCTGTGGAACGGCCCGCTCGGGGCCTTCGAGGACCACCGCTTCGCGGCCGGCACCCGGATCGTCGCCGAGGCGGTGGCCCACTGCCCCGGCTTCTCGGTGGTCGGCGGGGGCGACAGCGCCAGCGCACTCGACGAGCTGGGGCTCTCCGACAAGATCGGCTACCTCTCGACCGGGGGTGGGGCGTCCCTGTCCTTCATTGAGCTGGAGGGGCATCTCCCGGGGATCGACGCCCTGCGCAACGCCCCCAACGCGCCGCGGGGGTGACGGCCCGCCGCCCGCTGGTCAGCGGGAACTGGAAGATGCACCACGACCACATCGAGGCGCTGCACACGGTGCGCGACCTCGGCCTGCGGCTGAAGCCCGAGGACGTGGCCCGCGTCGACGTGTCGGTGCACCCGCCCTTCACCGACCTGCGGACGGTGCAGACGCTGGTGGAGAAGGAGCACATCCCGGTGGCACTCGGCGCACAGCACTGCTCCGACGAGGACGCCGGGGCGCGCACCGGTGAGGTCAGCCCGCGCATGCTCGCCCGCCTGGGGACCACCTACGTGATCGTCGGGCACTCGGAGCGGCGCACGCTCTTCGGCATGGATGACGCCACGGTGGCGGCGACCCTCCGGGCGGTCCTCCGTAACGGGATGACGCCGGTGGTCTGCGTGGGGGAGAGCGACGAGCAGCGCGACCGGGGGCAGACCGAGAGCGTCCTGGAGGAGCAGGTGCTGGCGGCGCTGTCGGGCCTGGCCGCCGAGGTCGTGGGGGGCCTGGTGGTCGCCTACGAGCCGATCTGGGCCATCGGGACCGGGAAGGCCGCGACGGCGGTCGACGCCGAGGACGCCTGCGTCTTCATCCGCTCCCTGGTGGCCAAGGTGGGGGGCGACGAGGCGGCGGCCACGGTGCGGATTCAGTACGGGGGGTCGGTGAACGGGGAGAATGCGGCCGACCTGATGGCGGAACCGGACGTGGACGGCCTCCTGGTCGGGGGGGCGAGCCTGGAGGCGAGGGGCTTCACTGACATCATTCGGGCCACCGCCGCCTGCTACCGTTCCTAGGCCGAACAGGCCTGACCCGCCGCGAGTTGGAGGCTCCTCCGTGTTGTTGGCAACCTACGACGCTGTCACCTGGATCTACCTCGCCATCGAAGTGGCGGCCGCGCTCGGACTGATCTTCCTCATCCTGATGCACAGCGGGAAGGGGGGCGGCCTGTCCGACATGTTCGGCGGCAGCGTCGGTGCAGCGGCCCAGGGCTCGACGGTGGTCGAGCGGAACCTCGACCGGATCACGGTCACCGTGGCCATCATCTTCGCCTTCGCGACGGTCACCCTGGATCTCCGGCTGCAGTGACGGGCCGGGGCCGACGCCCCCGGCGGTGGCGAGGGCTGGTCGGAGCAGTCGGAACACTGGCGCTGTTGGCTTCGGCCTGTGGGGGAGGCGGTGGTGGCGGCACCACCGTGACCTACATCGGCGTGGCCGGCGGCAGCATCTCCTTCGGCATGACCGACAGTCCCACCGGGTGCAACCCGAACACGCCGTCGGGCGACTCCCCGGGGACCCTGACGGTGCTGGGTGCGGTCCTGCCCAGTCCGTTCGTGGTGAACAACCTCGGGGTGCCGACGGCGAATTCGGACCTGATCGTGCAGTCCGAGCTCGTCAGCACCAAGCCGGAGACAATCGTCTACACGTTGAACCCGAAGGCCGTCTGGTCCGACGGCGTGCCGATCACGGCGGCGGACTTCAGGTACGCGTGGGAGGAGCAACGGGGTGACCCGGTGGTCTCGTCCCCCGACGTCTCGAGCATCGCCGGCTACCGCGACATCGCATCGGTCACCGGCTCGAACGGCGGCCACACGGTCACCGTCAAGTTCAAGACGACGTTCGCGGACTGGCAGATGCTCTTCGACAGCCTCGTCCCCGCCCATGTGATGGAGAAGGTCGGGTGGAACCCGAGCTGCTCGACGGTGAACCCCGAGATCGACCTGTCCGGCGGTCCGTTCAAGATCGGGTCGGTGTCGGGCCAGACGATCAAGCTGGTGCAGAACCCCAAGTGGTGGGGGACCCCGGCCAACGCACGCTCCATCACTATTCACGTCGCGTCCTCGACCGAGCAGCTGGCCCAGTGGATGGCCTCGGGCTACGTGCAGGTGGCCCAGCCCACCACGGTGACGGAGGGGTTCCTCACCCAGATGACCGGCCTGCCCGGAGCGCAGAGCGATGTCGACACGTCGGCGACGCTGCTGCAGCTGGACATGGCGAGCTCCCCTGACGCTGAGCTGTCGCCGGACCTCCGGGTGGCCATCGCGCTGTCGATCAACCGCCAGGACCTCGTCAACCAGCAGGTGAGCTGGGCGGTGCCGGGGATCGCGGTGGCGGACAGCCACGTGTACGTGCAGGGCCAGCAGAACTACAAGCCCGCCCCCGCGAGCGTCCCGACGACGACGATCCCGCCCCCGACGTCGTCGACGTCGACCACCGTGATCGGGGCCGGCGGGACCGTGAACTTCCCGGTGACGCCGGTGCCCGACCAGGCGGCCGCCCTCATTGAGGCGTCGGGGCTGGTGCGCACGCCGAACGACCCGTACTACCACTCGGCCTTCGGGGCGCCCTTCGAGCTTCACCTCGTGATCGACGAGAGCGACCCCTGGGCGGCGGCCGCGGGCCCGGTCATCCGCTCGGAGCTGGACGCGGCGGGGCTCGACACGACCCTGTACCCGGTGACCAGCGCGACCGCGGCGGGTCAGGTGCTCTCCGACGGGTTCGCCGACCTGGCGCTGCTTCCGGTGACCTTCAGCCCGTACATGAGCCAGACGGCATCGTGGTACACGACCCAGCTGGGGCCGGCGGGCAAGAACGGGTCGCAGGACTGGACCGGCTACTCGAACAGCCAGTTCGACCAGCTGGTGGAGACGGCCTCGCAGCAGCTCAACCCCAACACGGCGGCCGGCTACTACACCCAGGCGGACACGCAGCTCTGGGACGAGATGGTGTCGCTGCCCCTGTTCGCGGAACCGGCGGCGTTGGCGTGGAGCCGCACGATCGGGGGCGTGACACCCACGCCGCGCAGTGACGCCCTGCTCTGGTTCGCCCAGTTGTGGGCGGTCCGGGTGCCCGAGTCGACCAGCAACACCACGCCGTCGCTGCCCGGGCAGTAGGTCGTTCTGTCACCGGTCGGGCCTCTCCAACCGCTGAAGTGGGCCTCTGTCCACGCGCTACGATCTCCGGACGCTGCAACCCAATTGTACGCCCGTCGGAGTGGCGGAATAGGCAGACGCGCCAGCTTGAGGGGCTGGTGCCCGCAAGGGCGTGGGGGTTCAAGTCCCCCCTCCGACACGCTCCAGGTCCACGCTCTCTGAGGCTGTGACCTGGGGGTTTCTCGCGGTGTGCTTTCCACCGACACACTCCAGGTCCACGCTTCGCAATGTCGAAGTCAGTTTGACCTCTTCGGTGGAACCGATGCGCCGATAGCGCACGGTCAGTCGGAGCGCCTGATAGAGCGCTGCTCGGTCGGCCTGCTCAATACGTCCGAGGAGCTCGGGCAGGTCTCGTAGCGCCGTGAGGCTTTCGACCACCTCGTCGAGACTGAGCGGCCGCGGCGCGGGAGGGGCGGTCGCCAACACCGACTCGGCTGCAGACTTCTCACGTTTGGTGGCCGCTATCCGCGAGGCGATGACGTCGGGGGGAATACCGGCCTCCAAGCCGTCAAGGTGTTTGGTGAGCTTGCGCTCGCATTCGAGGAGCGTTGCCCGGGCCCGGGTGATCGCCGGATCTTCGCGGTGCCCCAGAGAGTCGGCCTGGACGATCTCGCTTGCCGTCGCCTCGATCCGCCCGGGTGCGAACAGCTCAGCTAACCAGGCGTCGATATGGGGCAGGAGGCGGTCCTCGCGCACGGCCAGGCTCCGAGGGTGGTCGTTCACGGCGACCGGATAGTCGGCGCTCAGCTTGCAACGGTAGAAGGCGTGGCCCCGGACCAGGTTGCCTTGGAGCTT
>JBEKVF010000059.1:0-9421 GCA_049514295.1 Acidimicrobiales bacterium | reverse complement strand
AGACGTAGGTACCTGCCTCGTCGAAGCCGCCGTGACAGCGGACGCCGCCGGCGACGAGTGGTTCGACGACCCGTCCGTCAGCGAGGAGCTCCGCCTCCGTGAACTGCACCTGCGCCGTGCCCATGCGGACCCCTCCCAGTGGTTCATCGGTGTTAACTCTTCAGTATACACTTACCCGTATACAGATGGAGAGCAAGCTGCTTCCCCGCGCCGAACGACGTGCCGCCATCCTCCACGGCGCGGCGCGTGCGTTCGCATCGTCCGGGTTCGCCGACACCCCCATGGAGGACGTGGCAGCGGCGTGCGGGGTCACCAAGCTCATCGTGTACCGGCACTTCGGGTCCAAGGAAGAGCTGTACCGCGAGATCCTCCAGCAGGTGTTCGACCATCTCGGCGAGGAACTGCGCAGCGAGTTGGCGCTGCCGACCCGGAGCGGATTGGGTCCCCGGACGCTGCTGACGGTCGCCCGTGACGACCCGTGGGCCTTCACGCTGCTCTGGCGCCACGCGGCTCATGAGCCGCAATTCGCGGCCTACGCCGCGGAGCTCAGGTCGGTCTCGGTGACGGTAGTGCGCGACCTCACCTCGCTCGACACGGGCGACGAGCTGCTCGACGCCTGGCGGGCGCAGGTGCTCTTCGGCTGGCTGGTCGAAGCGACGCTCACGTGGCTCGAGCAGGGGGACCCCACGCGCGACGACGAGTTCGTGCAGCAGACGTCGGCCGGCTTCCGGTCGCTGCGCACGGCCCTGGCCTCGGATGCCGGTACGGGAGACGGGAGCCGCTGAAGAGGAGGTGAACGCGTGCTGGGTCAGCGGCTGATGGCACTCGGCTCGATCTGGTCGCCCACGGAGCCGGGGGCGGCGTGGATGCGGTTGCGGCCGGCGGACTTGGCCTGGAACAGCGCCTCGTCAGCCTGCTCGACCACCTGCATGAACGACAAGGGGCTGCCCGGTGACCAGCTCGTCACGCCGCCGCTCAGCGTGACGAAGGGAGGGAGCGACGGCCGCGCGGCGTGGGGGATGGCCGCCTCCATGACAGCCCGCCGGATCCGTTCACCGGTAGCCAGCACGGAGTCGCCGAGGCCCAGGTCCGGCATGAGGAGCAGGAACTCCTCGCCGCCGTACCGGTAGGCGCACTCACCGGCCCGAACGATGAAGTCGATGCATGCGGCGACGTTTCGAAGGGTCTCGTCCCCGGCCACATGGCCGTAGTGGTCGTTGTAGAGCTTGAAGTGATCGACGTCGAAGAGTGCGACCCCGTAGGTCCGCCCCACCCGGAGGGCCCGTGCGTGCGTGCGGATGAGGTCCTCCTCCATCCGACGGCGATTGCCGAGACCGGTCAGGTCGTCGGTGAGTGACTGCTCCAGCAGATCGAAGTTGGCTCTCTCGAGCTCGGCCTGGGTCTGGGCCAGCGTGCCGTGCAGTTCCGTCATGCGTTCGGCCGCGATCAGGCGCGTCTGGACGGCGAACGAGTCGACCGGCTTGATCAGGTAGTCATCGGCGCCGGAGCTCATGCCCTCCAGGATGTGCTCAGGATGGTCGAGCCCCGTCGTGAGGACGATGTACACGTAGCTGTCGCCGGTCCCCTCCCGAACGCGGCGGCAGAGTTCGGGGCCGTCGACCCCGGGCATCATCCAGTCGGTGAGCAGGACGTCGATCCCCCCGGACGACAGCAGGTCCCAGGCCCTCGACCCCTCCTCGGCGACGATCGTCTCGTGGCCCAGCTTCGACACGATCGCCTTGAGCAGCAGGCGGCTCGTGGGCTCGTCGTCGGCAATGAGGATCCGCATCTCAGGGCCTCGGTGCGACGGCCTGCAGGGCGGCCCGGGCCCGGGAGAACTCGGACTCGAACCGCTCCGCCAGCCCCGCCGCGTCCTCGAGCTGTGCCTGCCGTGCGTGCCTCTCGATGTCGGCACAGACATCCGCCAAGTCGGAAGCTCCCACGTTCGCGCTGGCGCCCTTGAGCGTGTGTGCGGCGTGCTCGACGGCCGAGGCGTCCCCCTCGTGCAGGACCCGCAGGAGCTCCTCTCGCCCTTCCTCGCTCATGGTGAGGTACTCGCCGACGATCTCCTGCAGCGCCTCGCCGGTCCCGTCGTCAAGGCTGAGGAGGAACTCGATCTGCGAGCGGTTCAGGGGATCGTTCAAGAGGTCGCTCATGACGCACCCATCTCCTCGCGCTCGTGGTGCGGCTTGGCCACCCATCGCTTGAGGACGGTGGACACCGCCTCCAGTCGCACGGGCTTGGTGATGAAGTCGTCCATGCCGGCCGCCATGCAGCGCTCCCGGTCACCCTCCATCGCCGCCGCCGTCATGGCGATGATCGGGATGTGCCCGGCCGTGCCCTCGATGTGTCGGATGGCCTCAGTGGCCTCGTACCCGTCCATCTCGGGCATCTGGCAGTCCATGAGGATGGCCTCGTAGGTATCCGAGCGGAACGCCTCGAGAGCCTCGTGTCCGTTGTTGGCGATGGTGAAGGTGTAGCCGAGGTTCTCGAGCACCTTCGTGCCGACGAGCTGGTTCACCTTGTTGTCCTCGACGAGCAGGATCCTCCCCGAGGTCTCCGCTGTCACCGCGCGAGCCTCGGCTGAAGCCTCAGACGTATCGAGCACCGTCCCGGAATTGAGGCTGGTGATCAGGCAGTCGAAGAGCTCGGACGAGCGGACCGGCTTCGTGAGGCTGGCGGCGAACCCGGTCAGGTGCGACTCGGCCGCCTCGAGGCGATGGCCTGAGGAGCTCAGGAGGAAGAGCATGGTCGGCGCGGTGGCGGGATCATCCTTCAGCGTGCGGGCCAGCTCGATGCCGTCCATGCCGGGCATGTTCAGGTCGACCACGCCCAGATCGAACGAGCGGCCGTCCTGGGCAGCGGTGAGCGCCAGCTCCAGAGCCTGGTACCCGTCGGATGCCTCCACGGCCTCCACACCCCAGGAGAGCAGCTGTTGGCGGAGGATCCTCCGGTTGGTCGCATTGTCGTCCACGACCAGCGCGCGCTGACCCGAGAGTGTGCGCGGGTCCCCACTCCCCTCGTCGCTCGGCACGTCATCCGAACGTCGCACGGACAGTTCGAACCAGAATGTGGATCCCTCACCCGGAGCACTCGTGAGACCGAGTCGTCCCCCCATGAGCTCCACCAGCTGTCGGCTTATCGTCAGGCCGAGGCCCGTACCGCCGAACCTACGGGTGGTGGACGAGTCCGCCTGTGCGAAGGCGCTGAACAACCGCTCCTGATCCTCCTCGGCGATGCCGATCCCGGTGTCGACAACGTCGAAGTGCAGCGCCACGCGCTCGGAGTTCTGATGGAGCACGCTCACGCGTATGACCACCTCACCCTCGGAGGTGAACTTCACGGCGTTCGCGCCGAAGTTGAGCAGGACCTGCCGGATCCTGGTGCCGTCTCCGAGGAGCCCTGTCGGAACGTCGGGCTGGACGTCCACCAGGAGCTCGAGGCCCTTGGTGTGAGCTGTGCCGGCCAGGATGCGCCCGACGTCGTCGACGACGTTGGGCACGTTCAACGCGGACTCCTCGATCTCGAGCTTTCCCGCCTCGATCTTCGAGAAGTCAAGGATGTCGTTGATGATCACCAACAGGCTCTCGGCGGAGAGCTTGACTCCCGACGCGAGCTCAAGCTGCTCGCCGTCGAGATCTGTCTCCAGCAGGAGATCCGTGAGCCCGATGACTCCGTTCATCGGTGTCCGGATCTCATGGCTCATCATGGAGACGAACTGTGACTTCGTCCGGGAGGCCACGAGCGCCGCGTCGCGTGCGGCAAGGAGGTCCTGAGCGGCCTGACGTGCCTCGGTGACATCGCCGCCGTTGAGGACGTACCCGTTGACCGACGGGTCGTCGAGGAGGTTGGCGGCAGTCCAGTCGACGATGCGCCATTGGCCGTCCACGTTCTGCATGCGCACCTCGAAGACGACCGTGTCGGTGTGGTCGTCGGTGAGGCCGATGAGGTGCTCGATCACCATGCGGGAGTCGTCCGGATGCACGAGCTCGGTGAACGGCCGGCCCTCGAGGTCGCCCGGCGAATATCCGAGGATGCGCTCTGCGGACGGCGTGATGTAGGCGATCCGGAGATCGGCCTCGATCACGGTGATCAGGTCCCAGGTCTTGTCGATGAGCGACCGGAACCGGGCCGTCCTCAGCGCGTGGGCCTCCCGAAAGGTGAGCCCCAACCGGACTGAGGCCACGACAAGGGTGACTGTGGCGAGTGCGATGGCGGGGCGCCCTATGTGCACGAAGCTCGCGACGACCAGGATCCCCAAGCTGATCATCACGCCGAAGGCAGGCAGCGCGAAGCCGGCCACCCGATCGGTCCCCGGGTTCTCCACCTCGGGGGGCAAGATCCACACTGCGACCGCGATGAGTGTCAGCGAGATCGGCCACGCGGCTCCGTTGGCGACGAAGCCGAACCTGCTTGTGGGCTGGAGGAGGTTGAAGCCGTCGCCGATGGCGTTCGCTCCTAGGGCGACACACGCGAGGGCGAAGAACGGCCTGAAACCCTTGGGCAGCACCAGCAGGCCACCGACGCACAGTGCGAACAGCAGCATGTCGCCCATGGGATAGACCAGGTTCGTTGCGGCAGCCAGCGCACCGCCGTCAGTCACCCTCATGACCGCAGCGACAACGAAGGCAGCCGACAAGGCGGCGACACCGAGGCCGGCAATCAGCCCGTCCAACGAGGTCGCGAGGAGCGAGCCACGGTTCCCGCGCCGAATGAGCAGCGCGAACGCCAGGAAGCACAGTGGGAAGAACGCGACGTAGAACGCGTCGGCAAGCGACGGGGTCGACGGCGTGGCCCCGCCCAGAGACTCGATGGTCAAGGTGAGATCGCCCAGGGCCCACGAGATGCATGCCACACCCATGATCAGAGGGAACAAGCGCGCGACGGAGTTACTCGATCGCCAGGAGCCCTCGAAATAACGGGCGAGGCAGATGTTGCCCACGGTGAATTCGAGCAGGACGACGCCCCACCCGTCGATTGGGGTGTAGTACGAGCCGGTTCTGCGCACGACCAGAGAGACGAAGAGGGCGACGACCAACAGCGCCGCGATCCCGAGCGCCCATCGGACCCGAGATGGGACCCGGTGGGGACCCCAACCCTCCGCACCACCCACGACGTCGCCGGCTCCATCGGCGGACTGGCGAAGCAGCTCAGGCGCCTCCCCGTCCCGTTCCACGACTGCGACGCCCATTCCAAATAAGACGGCAATATTGAATCGGAGGTTGAGTCGCTGTTTGGTCGCCCGAAACCCGGGAGTTCGCTGGGCGGGGTTGGCCGTCTGGGTGCATGATGAGCTGGGTTTTTGTTCGTGTCGCGGGTCGGAGGGCCGCTTGGGCGCCTCTCGGCGCCACGGTGCCGGAAGGGAGTCGGGGTGGCCACGTTCGTCCTCGTCCACGGAGCGATGCACGGCGGCTGGTGCTGGCGCCACGTGCACCGTGCCCTGTCCCGGCACGGCCATGACGTCCATCGGCCGACGCTGACGGGCCAGGGGGACCGCCGTGCCGGTCTGGCGCCCGAGGTCGGCGTCACGACCCACGTGCAGGACCTCGAGGATCTCCTGTGGTTCGAGGACCTGACCGGAGTCCACCTGGTCCTCCACAGCTACGCCGGCGTCCTGGCCGGGCCCCTGGTCGAGCGCGTCGAGGATCGCCTGGCGTCGGTCGTCTACCTCGGTGCGTTCGTCACCGCACCGGGCGAGAGCCTGCTCGACGTCGAGCCGGCGGACGTCGCCGATCGCTACCGCCGGCAGGTCGCCGAGGACGGCGAGGGCTGGTACCTGCCCGCAACCGACGCCTTCCTAAAGCAGTGGGGAATCCGCGACGGGACGATGCGCAGCTGGGTGGGACCCCGCCTCACCGATTTCCCCTTTCGGTGCCAGACCGAACCGACCGACTTCGACCCGGAACCGCTTCGCAGGCTCCGCAAGGTCTACGTGAAGCACACCGACCCGCCGTTGGCCAGCCTCCAGCGGTTCCACGACGCCGCGGTCAGGGCCGGCTGGGAGACCCATGAGCTCCGCTGCGGGCACGACATGATGCTGGCGGCTCCGGAGGACACGACAGATCTCCTCGAGAGGATCGCCCGAGGCGCCTGAAGGAATCCATTGCTGATCCCGTGAACGGCGCTCTGCATGTGTCGGGTAGCGTGGCAGGCGATCCTCTCGGTTCTTTTCGCAGACCGACCGGGTCGTCACGCCCCGGCGTGGCACTGCGATGCGTCGCCGAAAGGACCTCCCATGGCCGGACCCGACGTGCCCACCACCAACGGGCACCGTGAAAGCCCGCGGCGCGTGCGCAAGGGCGAAGCCCGTCCACGCCGGTCCGACTCCCAGGGCACAGAGGACACCCTCGACGAGCAGGTGGTCTCCCTCCGGGAGACGGGCAAGAGCTACACCTCGGTGGCCAAGGCCCTGGGCATCAAGCGCAGCGGCGACGCCCATGCGGCATTCCTCCGAGCATTGCGCGCCCGTCCTGCGAAAGAACGCGCCGCAATGACACAACGCGAGAGCGAACGCCTGGACCGCCTCGAGCGACGGGTGCGCTCCCGGGATGTCGGCCAGCCTGACGAGCTCCAGCGGCATCTCGCGGCGCTGGAGAAATTCCGCCAGAGCCTCGCGTAGACGGTGTCCCCCGGGCTCCGGCCAAGGTGTTCACCCTCGAAGTGCCCGTAGTAGCGACCGAGTTCGATCGTACCGACGCGGAATGGACCCGGCTTGGTCAGCGCGACGAGGTCGAGCATCTGTGGCACGTCGTCAGTCGTCAACGTCTGCAGCTCGACTGGTTCGACCGCATTCAATTGCTCGCGGCGAACGATCATCTGGCGCCCCACCCCCCTTGCCTGCACGGACCAACCGTCGGGCAAGACCGCAGGGGGATCTCCACCGAACAGAATGCACCTGGCCGACTCCGACATCCTTACCAGCGTTGCCAGGTCGTCCCAGGAGTCCTCGTCGTACTCGTCGACGGCGGCAAACGCCGCGATGTCGCTGTGGTATCTCCGGGCTCGTCCGAATGCCTCGGCGTGGCGCTGGTGGTGTGACGACAGCGCCCACCAGACGGCGTTATCCAGAGGTTGTCGATCTGTCTCCACTTCCACCGAGTCCTGGATCATGATTTAGACGTGCATCGGAACTACCCCGAAGGAACATCCTTCGTGTGCTTCCTCGTGCTTCTTCCAGACTCGCTCCGGAATGACTCATCCTCTCGGAGCGGCTAGGACAAAGCGGATTCGACGATCGCCCCCACCTGCTCGACCTCCAGCAGGAACCCGTCATGACCGGACTCGGATTCGATGACGCCGAGAGGTGGGTTACCGGGAAGATGCCGAACCAGCTCCTCTTGCTGTGCGAGCGGGTAGAGCCGGTCCGTGACGATGCCGGCCACGCGTGTCTCAGCCTGCACTCTCCGCAGGGCCTGACCGACTCCGCCCCGACCCCTGCCGACGTCGTGATGATTCATCGCCTCGCTGAGTGTCACGTAGGAGTTCGGGTCGAACCGATGGGCGAGCTTCTCTCCCTGGTGCTGCAGATACGACTCGATCGCGTAGCGCCCGCCTTTGAGCGGCTCCTCCTCACCCTGGGCCTCCCGATCGAAGCGCCGTCGGAATTCGTCACCCGTCCGATACCCGAACTGCCCCATGCCTCTTGCAATTGACAGCCCATCGACGGGGCGTCTCGAGGTCCCGTAGTAGTCGCCGCCCTGGAAGGCAGGATCGGAGCGGATGGACCGGATCTGCAGCGAGCACAGAGCGATCTGATCGGCCGACGCCGCCGCCCCCACGGCAAGGACGACGGCACGTGCCACCCGTTCGGGCTGACCGACGCACCATTCGAGGACACGCATGCCGCCCATGGAGCCCCCGATGATGCAGGCCCACCGCTCGATCCCGAGCTGGTCGGCGAGAGCGACCTCGACCGCCACCTGGTCGCGGATGGTGATCAGTGGGAAGCGGGAGCCGTAGGGACTCCCGTCCGAGCCGAGCGATGCCGGGCCCGTGGTTCCCTGGCATCCGCCGAGCACGTTCGGGCACACCACGTGGTAGCGATCCGTGTCGATGGCCGCTCCGGGCCCGATCAGCCCCTCCCACCAGCCGGCCGACGGATGGCCGACGCCCGGGGGGCCGGCAGCGTGCGAGTCACCCGTGAGCGCATGCAGGACCAGGACGGCGTTGGTTCGGGACTGGTTCAGCTCACCCCACGTCTCGTAGGCGACGGTGACCTCCGCGAGGCGGCCACCCGCCTCGAGGGGAACCCCGGCTCCTCCGCGGTCCGCGATCACAGCGAACTGGCGCCGCCCGGGCTCATCCCCGGGCAGCCACACCCCTGGGTATGACGTTGAGGTCACGCTCCCTTCGCGGCGCGGAACCCGGCTTCCAGGTCCGCCAGGATGTCCTCTATCGACTCGATGCCGACAGAGAGGCGGACGAGGTCCGGCGTCACGCCGGTCGTGGTCTGCTCAGCCTCCGTCAGCTGCGAGTGCGTCGTCGAGGCCGGGTGGATGGCCAGGCTCCGCACGTCACCCACGTTGGCCAAGTGGCTGAAAAGCTCGAGGCCCTCAATGAATCGGCGCCCGGCCTCCGCACCGCCGGCGATCCCGAACGCGATGATCGCCCCGCCGCCCTTGGGCAGGTACCGCTTCTGTCGCTCGTGCCACGGGCTCGACTCCAGCCCGGGGTAGGCGACCCAGGACACCTCGCCGCGGCCCTCGAGCCAGCTCGCCACCGCGGTGGCGTTCTGCACGTGCCGCTCCATGCGCAGACTCAGCGTCTCGAGGCCTTGGAGGAACAGGAACGAGTTGAGGGGTGCGATGGCCGGTCCCGTGTCGCGCAGGTACTGCAGGCGCGCCTTGAGGACGAACCGGGCGGGGAACAGAGCCTCCGGCAGGTTGCCGAACACCAGGCCGTGATAGCTGGGGTCGGGCTCCGTGAAGTTCGGAAAGCGTCCGCTCCCCTCGTAGTCGAATTTCCCGCCGTCGACGATCACGCCGCCGATGGACGTCCCGTGGCCACCGATGAACTTGGTGGCCGAGTGCACGACGATGTCGGCACCGTGGCGCAATGGCTGGGCGAGGTACGGCGTCGCCAACGTGCTGTCGACCACGAGCGGGATCTGATGATCGTGAGCGACGCCCGACACACCCTCGAAGTCGAGCACGTCACCTTTCGGGTTGCCGAGTGTCTCGGCGAAGAAGGCCTTCGTGTTCGGTCGGATCGCCGCACGCCAGGCCTCGAGGTCATCGGGATCGTCCACGAAGGTCACCTCGATCCCCAGCTTGGGCAGGGTGTAGTGGAAGAGGTTGTAGGTGCCGCCGTACAGGGACGCCGACGAGACCACGTGCCCACCGTTCTCGGCCAGGTTCAGCAGGGTGATCGTCTCGGCGGCCTGGCCGCTCGCGACCGCAAGTGCCGCCACCCCACCCTCGAG
>JBEKVF010000058.1:0-9428 GCA_049514295.1 Acidimicrobiales bacterium | reverse complement strand
CGTCCATGCCGGGCTGTGGCACCCAGCTCTTCGCCATCAGCGTCGACCCCAGCGGCACCTCGTTCTGGACCGCCGACTCGTCCACCGGCAACATCTACCAGATCAATATCGCCACCGGTGCTGTCATGCAGACGATCAACACCGGCTCGGGCACGCTCTACGGACTCTCGGTGGACAACCAGCTCCAGGTCGCCAACCCTCAGCTGCCGACGTCGAGCACACCCCCGCCCGTACCCGCGACGCTGACCGTCCAGCCGGTCACGGGCAACTTCTCGTCACCGACCCCCGTCTCCGCCGTGCTCACCAATTCGAGCGACCAGCCCATCGTCAACGAGCCGGTCACCTTCACCCTCAACGGCACCGAGACGTGTACGGCGACGACGGACAACACCGGGACCGCGACCTGTGTCATCACTCCCGGTGAACCTTCGAGCTCGTACACGCTAACCGCATCATTCGGGGGGGATACGTCGACCTCGACACCGATCGGCTCCGACAGCACCTCGAGCACATTTGCGGTGAACCCCGACTCGAGCACGCTGACCTATACCGGTCCCACGACGGCGGTGAACGGGCAGCCCATCACGCTGACCGGCAACCTCACCACCAACACCCCGACCTCGGGCACCCCGCTGCCCACCAAGGTCGTCACCTTCACCATCGGCTCGGGCACGACCTCCCAATCCTGCAACGCCACCACGGACGTGAACGGGAACGTCAGCTGCACCATCGCGTCGGTCGATCAGCCGACCAGCTCGGAGCCCATCTCGACCGGGTTCTCCGGCGACACCTACGACACGCCGTCCACGACCACCAACACACTGAGCGTCACTGAACCGACGATCCTGTCGGTCAACGCAGCCACCAGTGACTACTCCGACCAGACCACGGTGTCCGGGGTGCTGACCGACGGCAACACCAACCTCCCCATCGCGGGCGAGCCGGTGACCTTCACCCTGAACGGCACCGAGACGTGCACGGGGACGACGAACTCCATCGGTGTGGCCTCGTGCCCCATCACCCCCGGCGAGCCGGCGGCGACGTACACCCTGACCGGGAGCTTCGCGGGCGACACCACACAGCCGCTCCAGCTGCTGCCGGCCAAGAACTCGGCGAACTTCGTCGTCACCCTGGAGGAGACCGGCGTGACCTACACCGGTCCGACGTCGATCTACAACTCTCAGAACCTGACGGTCTCGGGCACCCTGACCTCTGACTCGGGCGCCACGCCGGTCGTCGGCCGGACGCTCACCTTCGTCCTCGGCAGCGGCTCGACGGCACAGACCTGCACCACCGCCGCCCCCACGAACTCAAGCGGGACCGGGAGTTGCACCATCAACAATGTGAACCAGACCGTCGGCCCCGTGCCGGTGACCGTGACCTTCAGCAGCGACGGCTACTACCAGTCGGCCACCGCGACGGGCTCGGTGAACGTCGGCCCGGTGCAGACGGGTACGACCCTGACCGTGAGCCCCGCCACGGGCGACTACTCCGACGCCACCAACGTGTCGGCGACCCTGATCGACAACTACACGTCGGCGGGCGCGGCCAACGAGCCGGTGACGGTCACGCTGAACGGGACGCAGTCGTGCACCGGCACGACGAACGCCAGCGGCGTGGCGACCTGCTCCATCACCCCGAACGAGCCCGCCGGGACGTACTCGCTGTCCGCGTCGTTCGCCGGTGACACCACTGTCTTGCCCCATCTCCTGACCAGCACCGGGTCGAGCACCTTCGTGGTCACCCACGAGGAGGCGGTCCTCACCTACACGGGTGCCACCAGCGCGACCAACGGGTCCTCGGCCACCCTCTCGGGTGTCCTGACGACCGACGACCCGGCGAAGGGTACGCCCATCAGCGGCAGGACGGTGACCTTCACCCTGGGTTCCGGGAGCTCCGCGCAGAGCTGCAGCGGCACGACCAACTCCTCGGGGGCCGCCTCCTGCGTGATCGCCAAGGTGAACCAGACGACCAGCCCGGCGCCGGTCACCGCGAAGTTCGCCGGCGACGCCTATTACGTCCCGGCCACCGCCACGGGGAGCGTCGTGATCAGCACGCCGACCACCCTCACGGTGAGTGCGACCACCGGTACCTACGGCCAGCCCACGACGGTCACAGGCACGCTGACCAACTCGGTGACCGGCGCTCCCATCAGTGGCCAGCCGGTGACGCTCACCCTCAACGGCACCCAGACGTGCACCGCGGTCACCAACTCGAGCGGCGTTGCGTCCTGCAGCATCACGCCCAACGAGCCGGCGGCCACCTACACCGTCTCGGGGACGTACCCGGACGCCACGAACACGCCCACCATCCTGCTGGCCAGCAGCGGCAGCAATCACTTCGTCGTCAACAAGGCGCCCACCTCGCTCACCTACACCGGCCCGGCGAGCGTGTCCTCCGGGCAGACCCTGACCCTGACCTCCGTCCTCACGACCGCCGGCGGGACGCCCATTTCCGGGCAGCCCGTGGCGATGACGCTGGGAACCGGCAGGTCGGCGCAGAGCTGCACCGGCACCACCAACTCGTCGGGCGTCGCGTCCTGCACCATCACGGTGAACCAGGTCCAGGGCTCGGTGGCGGTCACCGCCTCCTACTCCAGCAGCAACTACTACCAGTCGTCCTCCGCCTCCTCCACCGAGAAGATCGGTTGCAGCGGTGGCGGTGGCGGTGGCGGCGGTGGCGGCGGTGGCGGTGGCGGCGGCTCGGGCGGCGGTTGCGGCGGCTCGGGCGGAGGCTGCCTGCCTCCCGTCGGTGGCAAGGGCGAAGGCTGCGGCTGACACCTTTCAAACCCGGCGTTCTCTGAGCCGACCGGACCGCACACGTGGACGTGACCCCGGCGGGGGGTCCCGTCTCCGGCACGGGGTCAAGGCTGGGCGATCATGATGACCACCGCGACGACGAGCAGGACGAGCGCGGCGCCCGCGGCCCGCGCCATGGAGGTCGCATCGCTCTCCATGGAGTCGGTCCCGGGCGGCGGGGCGGCGTTCGTCCCGGCCGAGTCGACCGCGGTCTGGAGACGCCGCTCCGCCGGCCACATGACCCCCTCGGCCAGCAGGGCGACGGCAACGAAAAGGGCCAGGCCCCCCAGCACCCAGCCGTCCCCGAGCGCGTACCCCCCCTGGCTCATGGCGAGGAGCGCGAACCCGAAGGCGGGGATGCCGTAGATGGTCCGGCCCGCCCAGTTGACCCCGGGGCGGAAGTAGCGCCGCAAGGGCTCGGGCACGGGGGCCGACGCCCGCACGAGGCGGCGCAGCCGGGTGGCCGTGGTGGCGGCCGTCGTCGTGGTGACGAGCCCGACCACCACGCAGCCCACGTGGAGCAGCAGCACGACGTCGAAGGCCGCTCCGTCCGGCTGGTGATGCATGGCCGACATGTTCTCCCATGGGCGCCCATCCCAGGTGACGGGCCCGCGACGGTGGTGCCTGCCAGGTGGGTGGAACCTGTACCGTAGAGGTGGAGGCAAGACGATGAGGCCATTTTCGAGAGGGACGGGACAGACGGCGCCCGAGAGAGCACACCCATGAACCAGTTGCGCCTCGATCCGTTGTCCGGTCGCTGGGTCGTCGTCAGCCCCGGACGCTCCGAGCGGCCCTACTCCTTCGTGACCCGCACCCCCTGGGTGCCCGACACACTGGGCCGCCCGTGCCCGTTCTGCCCCGGCAACGAGGAGGACACGCCCCCCGCCCTCGAGACCTACGGCCCGACCGGCCGCTGGCTCGTCCGGGTGGTGCCCAACCTCTTTCCGGCCTTCGAGGGCGACGAGCCCTTCGTCGTCGCCAACCGCGGCCCGGTGTTCACGCAGGCCTCCGCGGGTGGCATCCACGAGATCCTGATCTTCTCCCCCGAGCACGACGCCACCCTGGGCATGCTGAGCCAGGAACAGGTCGAGCTCGTGATGGCCGCCCTGCGTGACCGCCTGGAGGAGCACGCCTCGCAGCCCAACCTCCGTTACACGCAGGCCATCGTGAACTCGGGGCGTGAGGCCGGCGCCTCCCTCGAGCACCCGCACGGCCAGCTGCTCGGCATGTCGTTCATTCCCCGCGAGCTCGCCGAGGAGCAGGCCCGCTTCGCCCGCTTCGTCGGGTCGTGCCTCTTGTGTACGACCATCGAGGCGGAGGAGGACTCCACCGAGCGGGTGATCTATGCCAACGACCGCGTCGTGGTGGTCTGCCCGTTCTGGAGCGCCGTCCCCTACGAGATGCTCGTGATGCCGCGGGAGCACAACCCCCATCTGCACCGGAGCCCGACCGAGGATCTCGTCGCTGTCGGCGAGGCGATTCGCCGCACGCTCCAGCAACTGGCTGAGGCCGTCGGCGACGTGGCCTACAACATCGTCTTCCACTCCGCTCCCTACCGGGTCGGTGAGCCGTACCACTGGCACGCGCACATCTGGCCCAAGGCGACCACGACGGCGGGCTTCGAGCTGGGCACCGGCGTGGCGATCAACGTGATCTCACCCGAGGAGGCCGCCGACACCCTCAAGGTCTCGGCGCTCGCCGTCTGAGGCTTACGCCTCCCGGACGGAGCGGGCCAGCTCGAGGAACGACACCAGGCGCCGGACGAGGTCGCGGTCGGGCCCGACCAGGCCCCCGATCCCGGGGGTGCCCAGGTAGCCGCTCACGAATGCTCGCCGGTTCCTGGCCTCCCAGGCCTGTCCGAGCGCAGCGAGCCCGAGCCTGCCCGCTGGGTCCCGCTCTGCCGCAGCCACGGTGCTCGCCTGGTGCATGGACCAGAGCAGGTCCGCCACGTCCGCCAGGGGGGTGCGCCGCCCCGGTGTGGACGCGCCGGCCAGGACGCCGCCCGGCGCGCAGTCGCTGACCACCCATCCCTGGTCGGTCCGGGCCGTCCGCCCGAGGTGGAAGTCGCCGTGGGTGCGGATCACGGGGAGCAGCCCGTCGGACTCGCTGATCCACTTGACGAGCTCGGCCACGCCAGGCGCGTCGAGCAGCGATGCGTCCGCCGCGGCGATGGCGGCCTCCGCCTCGTCGACCCAGTCAACGACGGGCTCGTGATGGCGCAGGAAGGCACGGTCGAGGGCGAGGTGCATGCGGGCCGTCATGGTGCCCAGCGCCCGCGCCTCGGCACCGAAGTCCCCGCCGGCGGCCTCGGGTGCACCCCCCGAGGCGTAGAAGTCCCGCAGCGACGTGAGGGCCAGGGCCCATCCGCCGGAGCGGTCCGCCAGCGGCTCCTGCACCACACCGAGGTCGTGCCCCTCCCACACCCAGCGCACCAGCGGAGCCGCCACGTGGTTGAAGCCGGCCTCGTCCAGCGCAACCATGAGGTCGACGTCGGGCCGCGTCTCGGCGGCCAGCCATGGGAAGACCATGAGGTCGCCGCGGTCGCCGCAGTCGAGCACGGTGGCGTCGTCGTCGTCCCGCAGGACGGCCACCGGTCCGGGCCGCGTCTCGACCCCGCGGACCGTGGCGAGCAACAGCGGCGCCAGCTGCGCGTCGCGCAGCGCGTCGGTGCAGACCGCCAGGCCGTGGTCGTCGTCGAGCAGGCCGAGTGTGGCCTCCTCCCCGGAACGCAGGAAGTGCGGCTCGTCGGTCACACCGCGCAGGCCCGCCACGAAATGGGCCCGTCGCTCCCCCACCTGGGCGACGATGTCGACCAGGCCGGGCCGGCCCGCCCGCAGCACCTCCGCACGGAGGACGGTGATCTCACCCGCCGGCACGACCCTGCGCAGCCCCAGCCACGCCTCGGTCAGCGTGCGCAGCGCCTGGTCGCGCTCGGCCGTCATTCCTGGACCGGCCTCTCCTCGGGTGCGAGGTCGAACCACAGGAACCCGTAGGGCGGCAGGGTGATCGTGTACGGCTCGTCGGTGATGACCGGGAACGGGACCCGCCCCAGCACCTCGTAGGGCGTCGAACCGGCCCACTTGGCCAGCGAGAGCTCGGCCGGCTGGGCGAAGCGGCTCAGGTTGTGCACGCACAGAACGGCCTGGTGCCGGCGCACCACCTCGTCGCCCTCGCTCTCGTTCCCGGCCGGGACCGTCCGGGCGAGCACGGTGGAGCGGCCCCAGTCGAGCGCGCCGTCCACCGCCGGGCTCACCGAGGGCCCGGTCGAGGTGGACCCGGTGAGGATGTCGGCCACCTCCCCCGAGCGCACGTAGGCCAGCACGGAGGGGTTGGCACAGGGCAGCACCTCCATGGCGCCCACGCCCATCACGGGGAGCGCACGCCGCTCGGTCAGCATGCGCCGCAGCCAGTGCAGGAACGATCCCTGGTTCCGCAGCTGGGCCTCGACGTTGAGCGCGCTGAAGCCGTAGACGGGGTCCATGAGCGGCGGCAGGTAGAGCTGGGCGAAGTCGGCCTTCGAGAAACCGCCGTTGCGGTCGGGCGACCACTGCATCGGCGTGCGCACGGAGTCCCGGTCACCGAGGTAGATGTTGTCACCCATCAGCAGCTCGTCGCCGTAGTAGATGACGGGGCTGCCCGGCAGCGACAGGATCAGGGCATAGAGGAGCTCGGCAGTCCGGCGGTCGTTGTCGAGCAACGGGGCCAGCCGGCGCCCGATGCCCATGTGCCGCTTCATTCTCGGGTCCTTGGCGTACTCGGCGATGAGGTAGTCCCGGTCCTCGTCGCTCACCTGCTCCAACGTGAGCTCGTCGTGGTTGCGCAGGAAGATGGCCCACTGGCAGGAGTTGTCGATCTCGGGCGTCTGGGCGAGGATCTCGGTGATCGGGTAGCGCTGCTCCCGGCGGACCGCCATGAACAGGCGAGGCATCAGCGGGAAGTGGAAGCACAGGTGGCACTCGTCGCCCTCGCCGAAGTAGTCCGCCACGTCGCTCGGCCAGCCGTTCGCCTCGGCCAGGAGGATGCGCCCGGGGTAGTCCGCCTCCAGCTGCTTGCGGACGCGCTTGATGAACGCATGGGTCTCGGGAAGGTGCTCGCCGGACGTCCCGTCGCGCTGGTACAGATACGGCACGGCATCGAGCCGGAAGCCGTCGAAACCGAGATCGAGCCAGAAGCGGACGAGGTCGATCATGGTGTCGGCCACTTCGGGGTTCTCGTAGTTGAGGTCGGGCTGGTGATGGTAGAAGCGGTGCCAGTAGTACTGCTGGCGGGTGTCGTCCCAGGTCCAGTTGGACCGCTCGACATCGGTGAAGACGACGCGGGCGTCGGGCCACTTCTGGTCGTCGTCGTTCCAGACGTACCAGTCCGCCTTGGCGTTGTCCCTCGACGAGCGCGACTCCATGAACCAGGGGTGCTCGTCGCTGGTGTGGTTCATCACGAGGTCCGCGACGACCCGGATGCCGCGGCGGTGGGCGTCCTCCAGGAACGCGACGAGGTCGCCGATGCTGCCGTAGTCCGGGTGGACGTTGAAGAAGTCGCTGATGTCGTAGCCGCCGTCGCGGAACGGTGAGGGGTAGAAGGGCAGCATCCAGATGCAGTCGATGCCCAGCCACTCGATGTAGTCGAGCTTCTCGCGCAGGCCCTTCAGGTCCCCGGTGCCGTCGTTGTTGGCATCGAAGTAGCCCCTGATCAGCACCTCGTAGAACACGGCGTGCTGGAACCACCGCACCGAGGGGTCAAAGGCGCCCTCGCCCGTGCGGACCGGGATGGGAGGTGAGCTCACCGTGTCACCGCCCGACGAAGGTCGCTTTGCCGGGGCCGTTCTCGGCGAACGACGCGATGCCGCGGGCCGCGTCCTCGGTCCGTGCCGCGGCGGCGAACGCCTCCCGCTCAATCGCCAGCCCGTCGGCCAGCGTCCCCTCGAGGCCCCGGTCGATGGCGGCCTTGGCGAGGCCGTGCGCCACGAGCGGGCCACCGGCCAGCTCCGCCGCCCAGGCCAAGGCGGCCTCGAGCACGAAGTCGGGCGCGACGACGCGGTTCACCAGGCCGATCGCCAGTGCCTCCTCGGCTCGCACCTGGCGGCCGGTGAAGATCATCTCTTTGGCGCGCGAGGCGCCGATGAGCCGCGGCAGGCGCTGCGTGCCGCCTCCCCCCGGGATCACCCCGAGCAGGACCTCGGGCAGGCCGAAGCGGGCGTTCTCGCCGCAGACGCGGAGGTCGCAGGCCAGCGCCAGCTCCAACCCACCGCCGAGGGCGTACCCGTTGACGGCGGCGATGGTGACCCTCGGCAGCGCGGCGAGCGCGCCGAGGGCGCCGGCGAAGTTGGCGCCGACCGCATCCGCGCCGCTGTCGTTCAGCTCGACGATGTCGGCCCCGGCCGCGAAGATCCTCCGCCCGCCCCACAGCACCACCGCTCCGGGCGGATCGTCGTGGAGCTCCGTGGCGACCGCCTGTAGCTGCCCGAGCACCGTGCCGGAGAGCGCGTTCGCCTTGGGCCGGTCCAGCCGGATCAGCGCGACGTTGTCGGGCCGGCGCTCCAGGGTGACGAAGACTTCAGTCATCGCCGAACCGTACCGGAACCCGCGCCGGGCGGCTCATGCACCCAGGAGGCGGTCGGCCGCCTGGTAAGGGTCGAGCTCTCCGGCCACCAGCGCCTTGACGGCTGTGGTGAACTCCTCCCCGGCCGCCAGCTCGTCGATCCGCGCCTCCGTGCGAGCCAGCAGCACCCCCCGGAGCTCCTGGGCCAGGCGGTGGGAGCGCCGCGCCACGAGCTGGCTCGTGGTCAAGAGGTGGCGGCGATGCCGGGCGACGGCGCCCCAGAGGTCCGCCACACCTTCCCCGGACGTCGCCGTGGTGTCGACGACCTCGGGTCGCCATGCGTCCGGCCGGGCCAGGTCGAGCATCTGCTCGAGATCGCGGCGGGCCTCCCGCGCCCCGGGACGGTCCGCCTTGTTGATCACGAACACGTCGGCCACCTCGAGGAGGCCGGCCTTGCTGGCCTGCATGGAGTCGCCCCAGCCGGGCGTCACGACCACGACCGTGGTGTCGGCGGCCGAGGCGATCTCGACCTCCATCTGGCCGACGCCGACGGTCTCGACGATGACCATGCCGATGCCGGCTGCGCCGAGAAGGCGGACGGCGTCGGGTACCGCCAGGGACAGGCCACCGAGGTGACCCCGTGTCGCCATCGATCGGATGAACACGGTCGGGTCGAGCGCGTGCTGGCCCATCCGCACCCGGTCGCCCAGGATGGCGCCCCCGCTGAACGGGGACGTGGGGTCGATGGCCAGGACACCCACCTGGGGCACGTCCTCGGCGTCGGGCTCGGGCCACCCGGAGCGCGCCTGGGAGATGAGGCCGTCGGTCAGCGTGGACTTACCGGCCCCCGGTGCGCCGGTCAGGCCGAGGGTGAACGGCACCTCAGCGCGGTAGGCCAGCCGTGCGACCGCCGTGGCCGTCGTGCCGCCGCGCTCGATGTAGGACAGCAGCCGGGCCAGTGCGACACGGTTCCCGTCCCGGGCCTGCTCCAGGAGCACTGCCGGGTCGGTGGCAGGCCCCGGGCTCACCGGCATGTCACCTTGGCCCCCAGCGACCGCAACGCGCCCGCCAGGTCCTCGTAGCCGCGGCCGATGT
>JBEKVF010000057.1:0-9609 GCA_049514295.1 Acidimicrobiales bacterium | reverse complement strand
GCACGATTCATCGACCGAACCGACACCCACCAGAACCCAGACCATGCGAGCCATCGTCCAGGATCACTACGGCCCGGCGCCCGAGGTCGTCCTCCGACTGGCGGAGATCAACAGGCCCGCCATTGGCGATGACGAGGTCCTGGTACGGGTGCATGCCGCCAGCGTGGACCGGGGCACGTGGCATGTCATGACCGGCCGGCCCAACCTCATGCGCATCATGGGGTTCGGGCTTCGCCGGCCCAAGCAACCCAACCCGGGTCGGAGTATGGCAGGTACGGTCGAGGCCGTCGGCAAGAAGGTGACGGAGTTCGTGACGGGCGACGAGGTGTACGGCACAGCAGAGGGCTCCTTCGCCGAGTACGCCCGTGCCGACACGGGACGGCTGGCCCGCAAGCCGGCGAACCTCTCATTCGAGCAGGCGGCGGCCGTTCCCGTTTCCGGATTGACGGCACTGCAGGGCGTGCGAGACCGCGCCCAGACATGCGCGGGGGAGAAGGTATTGATCATCGGCGCCTCGGGTGGTGTGGGGACATTCGCGGTCCAGATCGCCAAAGCCTTCGGTGCCGAGGTCACCGCCGTGTGCAGCACAGCCAAGGTGGACCTGGTCCGCGGTCTGGGGGCAGACCACGTCGTGGACTACACGCGCGAGGACTTCGCCGACGGTGAGCAGCACTACGACGTCATCCTCGACATCGGCGGCAACAGCCGGCTCTCACACCTCCGGCGGGCTCTCACCCCAGCCGGAAGGCTCGTCATCGTGGGAGGCGAGACCGATGGACGCTGGCTCGGCGGCTTCGACCGTCAGATGCGGGCCATGTTGCTCTCCCCACTGGTGAGCCAGAAGCTGGGCATTCTCGGTGCGTCGGAGAACTCGGCGGACCTGTCGGTCCTCCGAGAGCTCCTCGAGGCCGGGAAGGTCATGCCGGTTATCGATCGGACGTACCCGCTCAGCGAGACGGCGGCGGCCATCCGGTACCTGATGGAAGGTCAGGTCCAGGGCAAGGTCATCATCGCGGCCTGACGCGACGCGCCAGGGCGGCTGTCCGGACCGTCGTCGGCCGACCCCCGTGCTGAGCGCCCGGTCAGGCTTCGATCCCCAGCTCCGACAGCACACGCACCGTGTCGGCCCCGAGTTCGGGTGCCCTCGGGCCGACCGGGCGAGCATGCGGTGGCGCTATGGCGAGGCCCCCAGGAACGGGAAGGGTCGGGCCGGTCAGCCCGGCGCTGACGGCCGACATCGACACGTCCAGGAGCCAGCGCCCACCCGACTGCAACGCCTGCAGGCAGGCGTTGGCGGCGGTCAGTCCGGTCAGCGGGTCGGCGATGGCGTCCGCGCAGAACAGGGGGCCGTTGCCGTCCCACACCACCAGCCCGCCAGCAGCCGCGGCGTCGTCCCCGAAGGCGATCCGGTTGGCCGCCTCGCCTGAGCGCCCGTAACCGGTGATGGAGACCCACACCCTGGGCCCGCCGTCACGCACGACGCCGGGCCCGTCCAGCCCGAGCTGCTCCAGCGCTCGTGGACGGCTGGCCTCGATCACGAGGTCGGCCTGCCGGACCAGCCGGTGCAGGGCCCGGATGCCGTCCCGGCTCTTCAGGTCGAGGGCGACGGACCGCTTCCTCCCGTTCAGCAGATCGAAGAATTCTCTTGAACCGCGGCGCGCACCGTCGGGTCGCTGCGTGGACTCGACCTTCACCACCGTGGCGCCGGCACGGGCCAGCAGGTCGCCGCACAGAGGCCCTGCCCACAGGGCCGACAGGTCGACGACGAGCAGGCCGGTCACGTCGGACCGGGGCGGCGCATCGCCGAGCGCCGACCGCAGCACCCCGGCGCGCGCTGCGGACTCGCCGACGCTGGCGACCGGCAGCCCCAGCAGCATCGCCCTTTCCAGCAGCTGCTGCGGATCGCGGTGCTGCAGGCTCTGGGCGACCTCCGACCAGAGGGCGGGGGCAGAGCCCGGCGTGGCGTCGAGCTCGAGCCATGCAGGCACCATGTCCATGTCCTCGTCTCGGGGCAATGACACGGCCATGAAGCCGCCGGCACACGGGAGTAGCCGGCAGCTGCCGCCGCAGCTCGTGCGTCCCCGCCGCCACAGCCCCATGAGCGCGGCGCGCTCGCCGAGGAGGGCCAGCGCGTCCAACCCGTCGAAGCGCCCACCGAGGCGGTCGACCCCCTCCACGAGCCCGGTCGGTGGCCCGAGCGCGTCGTCGGCGGAGCCCGTGAGCGCCATCGCACCGCTCGCCGCCCAGCGCTGCAGGGGACCCACGTCCATGGCGGCAGGGTAACGTCTCGCGATCCTCGAACACCTCAGCGCCGACACCCTCCTCGCCGAATTGCGCAGCCCGATCCCTGTCGAACGGAGCGGAGCCGTGCTGGTCACCATGGAGGAGGGAGTGCCGGGCCCTCCGGGGTCGGCCGCCGGGCTGCTGGCCAGCCTGCCGTTCGTCGTCGTCGGGGCCACCCGCGGCGGCGTCGATCCCCGCTGGCTGGACCTGTGCGACGTCGTGGTTGCCGAGGGTGATCCGGCGCTGGAGTCGATAGAGGAGAACCTCGAAGCGTTCCCGATCGCGTCCGCGTGCGTCGCCCTGCTCATGCGCGGGCAGGCCGGGCGCTCGGTCGACGACGGCCTGATCGCCGAGTCGGCCGTCTACTCCGTCCTGCAATCGGGGCCGGAGTTCGCGGGCTGGCGGTCCCGGCACCCGGCTCGTACGGACGTCGACGAGGGTCCGCGGGTGAGGCTCCAGCGCGACGGCGCCACGCTCACCGTCACGCTGGCGCGGCCGGACCGCCTCAACGCGCTGGACGCACGGATGCGCGACGAGCTCATCGAGGGTCTGGCCGTGGCCGGCGCGGACCCAGGCATCACCGTGGTCGAGTTGCGGGGCGAAGGTCGGGCCTTCTGTACCGGCGGCGACCTCGACGAGTTCGGGACGAGGTCCGATCCGGCCAGCGCGCACATCATCCGGCTGGAGCGCAGCGTCGGGCGCGCCGTCTCCCGTCTCAGCCAGCAGACGACCGCCTACCTGCACGGAGCGTGCGTGGGGTCCGGCATAGAGCTGGCGGCCTTCGCCGAGTGCGTCGTGGCGGCGCCGGACACGGCAATCGCCCTGCCCGAGATCGGCCTCGGCCTGGTCCCCGGTGCGGGTGGGACGGTCAGCCTCACCCGGCGCATCGGCCGGCTGCGGACCGCCTGGCTTGCATTCTCGGGGCGCACGATCGACGCCGCCACCGCCCACTCGTGGGGGCTGGTGGACGAGCTCGAGCCGTAGGGACTGCCGGGCGCCGCAGCGCCCGGCCGCGTCAGCCCAGTCCGCCGCTCTCCCGCATCGCGCTGATGGCGTCCCAGTCCAAGCCGGCCTCGAGCAGCACTTCCTCGGTGTGCTGGCCGAGCTCGGGCGCGGGCCCGGGAGGCTTGGTCGTGTGGCCGGAGAAGTGCATCGGCGCCGCCACCAGGTTGAAGTCGCTGCCCGTGGTGGCCTCCACCCTGGGCAGGAACCCGTTGATCTCCACCTGGGGGTGGGTGTACAGCTCCGAGGGGCGGAGCACCGGGGCCCAGACCCCGCTGAACCCCGTGAACTTCTCTTTGATCTCGTCCAGGGTCAGCTCGGCGAAGACACGGTCGAGCTCGAGGATCAGCTCCGTCCGGTTCTGGAAGCGTCCCGCCGGATCCGCGTAGCGCTCGTCAGTGATCAGGTCGGGGCGACCGAGCAGGGTGCAGAACTCGTCCCAGAAGCGATCCGGCTGCAGGCAGACGAAGTAGATCCAGCGCTGGTCCTTGGTGGCGTAGCCGTTGACCAAAGGGTTGGGTGACTTCGTGCGGTCGCCGTAGGAGGCGTTGTCCCCGGAGAAGGGCGCGCCCACGATGTCGGGTGACATGGCCCACATGCCCACGTGCATGAGCGACACGTCGACCACCGACGTCTCCCCCGTGGTGGCCCGCTTGTACAGCGCCATGCCGATGGCACCGGCAATGGTGTTGGCGCCCTGCAAGTCGAAGAACGCGGCCGGTTGGGGCAGTGGCTCGATCCCGCCGCGGGTCATCTTGAACGCCATGCCGCTGCTGGCCCAGCCGCAGGCCATGTCGTACCCGCCGACCTCGGCCATCGGGCCCTCGTTGCCCCAGCCGGTCCCCCGCACGTAGATGATGTCCGGGTTGGCCGCCCGCACGTCCTCGAGGTCGATGTGCAGCTTCGTGCGGATCGGGGCGAGGTTCGAGGTTACGAACACGTCGGCTCCGGCGAGGATGGCGGCGAGGGCGCGGCGCCCGTCGTCCGTCGTGAGGTCGCACGTCACGCTGCGCTTGCCGCGGTTGGGGATCTCGAGGAACGGGTTGGGGCCGTCTTCGCCGAGGTTCAGCATGTTGCGCAGGGCGCGCTGGGGGTCACCGTTCGGCGGCTCGATCTTTATGACGTCGGCGCCGAGGTCGGCGAGCACCGCGCCGGCCGCCGGGACGAACGTCCAGTTGGCTACCTCGACGACACGGACTCCGTTGAGTGGGCCGGGCACGGTTTCCCCCTTGCTTCTGTCTCGATCCGGATGGCGAACAGGTTCGCCGCTGGGATCATGTCTTCCGGTGGCGACGGTGTCGAATTGCCTGCCCTCAGAACAGTGCCCTCTATCGACTCCCGGACGGGGACAGCCCGGCCCGCTCCGCCACCGCCCGGAGCCCATGGTCGTACGGGTCCTCGGAGAGGTAGGGCGAGACCGCCAGCACCTCGAGATCCCGGGCCAGTTCCTCGGGCCGGTCGTCGACGAAGACCGTGCGGCGCGCGTCGACCGGGAGATGCCCGGTGAGGTAGCAGCCGTCGCCGTCCCGCCCCTCCTTGGGGAAGTAACCGCTGACGTGGCCGTCCACGCGGAACTGCTGCGCCCGGTCCCTGGCGTAGACGTCCCCGCCCGCACTCCACAGGATGACGCGGCTCCCACTCCCCAGGTGCCCCAGCAGCTCCCTGGCCCCGGGACGGAGTGACGTTCCGGTCAGCGAGTCGACCAGGCAGCCGTCGACGTCGAAGACCCAGCAGTCCACGTCGGGCTGCCCTCCGGCCCCCGGCGGGCCCCCGTGGTCTCGGTCAGATGATGGCATTATTGGTATACTCTATTCGCGATGCAGAACCCCTGGGACCAGCGGCTCGGCTTCTGGTACATCGCCGACGAACATCCAGACCAGCCCGCCGTCGTTGGCTGCCCCTCGGGTGTGACGCTGACCTTCGGCCAGCTCGCCGGCCGCGCCCACCAGCTGGTCCACGCTCTGCGGGCGCATGGCCTCGGTGCCGGCGACATCTTTGCCTACGCCCTGCCGAACGACGTGGACATGCTGTACTGGCAGCTGGCCGCCCACGAGGGTGGGTACCAGTCCATCGCCCTCAACCCGGCCTTGTCCGGCGCGGAGATCCAGCGCATCGTGGATCACTCGGAGGCGGCGGCGATCGTGCTACACACCGACTTCGCCGACCGCGTCGAGCAGATGTCGGGCACCGGGTCGGTTCAGCTCCGGGTCTCGGTTGGTGGCGACATCCCGGGCTTCACGAGCTACGAGACGCTGGTCGCGGGCCAGGCGGAGACCGAGCCGCCCGACCGCCAGCTCGGCGTGCCCATCACCTATTCCTCCGGCACGACCGGCCAGCCCAAGGCCGTCGTCCGGCCGAGAACGCCGAAGATGGATCCCTCGGCGGCCACCGACGCCATGAAGACCTTCGGCCACGCGTTCCAGTTCCAGCCCCTCACCGGGGTGCACCTCGTCTCGGCGGGGATGCACCACGGCGGCTGCCAGGGCTTCTACCACGGGGCGCTGAACGTCGGTCAGGCGCTCGCCATCCTCGACAAGTTCGACCCCGAGAAGACGCTGGCGGCCATCGACCGGTACGGCGTCACGACCGCGTACATGGTGCCGACGCAGTTCGTCCGCATGCTGCGCCTGCCTCAGGAGGTGAGGGACAGGTACGACCTCTCCAGCCTGGAGGTGGTCGTGCACTCCGCCGCCCCCTGCCCGCTGGAGGTCAAGAAGCAGATGATGGACTGGTGGGGCCCCGTCATCTGGGAGACCTACGGCGGCATGGAGGGCGCGGCCACGATCGCCAAGCCCTACCGCTGGCTCGAGAAGCCGGGCACCGTGGGACGGTCCGTGGTCGGCATGAAGGTCAAGATCCTCGACGAGGACGGGAACGAGCTCCCGCGCGGCGACATCGGCCACGTCTACCTCGAGCCCGAGCGGGGAGCTACGTTCGCCTACAAGGGGGACCCCGAGCTGACGGCGTCGGTCAGCAAGGGCAAGGCGTTCACCCTCGGCGACGTCGGGTACATGGACGAGGACGGCTATCTCTTCATCAACGACCGCGCCAAGGACATGATCATCAGCGGTGGCGTCAACATCTACCCGGCCGAGGTGGAGGGCGTCCTGTCCGAGCACCCGTCGGTCGGCGACGTCGCCGTCATCGGGGTCCCCGACCCGGAGTGGGGCGAGCAGGTCAAGGCCGTGGTCGAGCTCGTCGACGGCGCCGCCCCCAGCGACGAGCTGGCCGCGGAGCTGATCGCCCATTGCCAGGAGCGGATCGGCCGCTACAAGTGCCCCCGCAGCGTCGACTTCCGCGAGCACCTGCCGCGGACCGATGGTGGCAAGCTCTACAAGCGCATCCTGCGCGACGAGTACTGGGCCGCCGCCGAGCGCAGCGTGTGATGGCGAGCGCGCCGGACCCGGGAGGAGAGCGCTAGGCCATGGATTTCGGGTTCGGCGAGGACCAGGAGCTGCTGCGCTCGACGACACGCCGCTTCCTCACCGAGCACCAGTCGCTCGCCGACGTGCGGCGCTCCATGGAGGAGCCCGACCTCTTCGATCCGGGCGTCTGGCGCCAGGGGGCGGAGCTCGGGTGGACCGCCATGCTCGTCCCGGCCGAGCACGAGGGCGGCAGCGTGACCGGGCAGCCCCTGGTCGACCTCGTCGTCCTGGCCGAGGAGCTCGGCCGCGAGCTCAACCCCGGGCCGCTCGTGCCCTGCAACGTGGTGGCCGATGCCATCGCCCGGTTCGGGACCGAGGTGCAGGCCAAGGTGCACCTGCCGCGCGTCGCGCGGGGCGAGGCGACGTGCGCCTGGTGCCTGAGCGGCGACGGGTCCCCCGAGCGGTCCGCCGTGGAGGTGCGGGCGACGCGGACCGGCGACGGCTGGCGCCTCGACGGCGTGGCCCGCTACGTCCACGGCGCCGGCGACGCAGCCCTGCTGCTCGTCACGGCGAAGGAGCCGGACGGCGACGGCGTCGTCAACCTGCTCGTGCCCCGCCCGTCCACGGGCCTGACCGAGCGCGTGCTCGCCGGCCTCGACCTCACCCGCCGCTTCGCCGAGGTGCGCTTCGACTGCGTCTCCGTTGCCGCCGCCGCCGAGCTCGCAGGCGGCTGGTCCGTGGTGGAGCGGTGCCTGTCGGTGGCGACCGTGCTGCAGGCGGCCGAGTCCGTCGGCGCCGCCGACCTCCTCTTCGAGTCGACCGTGGACTACGCCAAGAAGCGCGTGCAGTTCGGGCGGACGATCGGCAGCTTCCAGGCCATCAAGCACCGGCTGGCCAACCTGCTGATCGAGCTCGAGGGCATGCGGGCCGCGGCCCACTACGCCGCGCTGGCCCTCGGTGACGGTCTGCCGGACGCCGACGAGGCGGTGGCCACCGCCGGGGCCTACGTCGACGACGCCTTCGCGCACCTCAGTGGCGAGGCGCTCCAGCTGCACGGCGGCATCGGCTTCACGTGGGAGCACGACGTCCACCTGTTCGTGCGCCGGGCCAAGGTCAACCAGGTGCTCTACGGCGACGGGGCCTGGCACCGCGAACGCCTCACCGGCCTCGTCGAGGCCGCCATGGCGCAGCCCGGGGGAGCGTGAGCCCGTGGATGTGATCGTCCCGCCCATCCCCGACACCTACGACGGGTACCGCTCCACCCTCCGGGCCTTCATCGCCGGGCACAAGCCGACGCTCGAGTGGAAGCAGCGCACCGGACTGCGCGTGCCCGACAGCTCGGCCGACGTGGAGCTCCTGCGCACCTACGCCCGAGCGGTCTACGACGCCGGCTACGTGCTCGACCGCTTCTCCGCCGAGCGCGGCGACCCTCACGAGCAGCGCATCCTCGAGCAGGAGCTCGGTGCGGCCGGCGTCCCCCACGTGCTCGGCAACCCGCTCGTCGCCGGTGCCCTCAAGCACTTCGGGACCGACGAGCAGCGGGCCATCTACCTGCCGCCGATGGCTCGGGGCGACCACATCTGGACCCAGCTCTTCAGCGAGCCCGACGCCGGCAGCGACCTGACGTCGTTACAGACGAGGGCCAGCCGGGACGGCGACGACTACGTCGTCGTGGGCCAGAAGGTATGGAGCACCTGGGCCCAGTGGTCCGACTACGGGTACCTGCTGGCGCGCACCGAACCGGTCGAGGGTCCGGCCGGGATCTCCGCGTTCATCCTCGACATGCGCAGCCCCGGCGTCGACGTCCGACCGCTGCGCGAGATGACGGGCACGACCGACTTCAACGAGGTGTTCTTCGACGAGGTGCGGGTCCCGGCCGCCAACATGATCGGCGCGCCGGGTGAGGGCTGGCGCGTCGCCGGTGCCAGCCTGGCCGAGGAGCGCTCGAACGTGGGCGGCGCCGGGGGGGCCGACCCGGTGCAGCGCCTCGTCGACGTGGCGCGGCGCCACAACCGGGGTGGCCGTCCGGCCATCGACGACGGGGCGGTCCGCCAGCAGATCGGGGCCTTCGCCGCCCGGTCGCGCATCCAGCGCCACCTGGGCCAACGCATGGCCACCAAGGCGATGAAGGGGCAGATCACGCCGGCCGACGCCCCCCTGTCGAAGATCTGGTTCAGCGAGCTCAATCTCGAGATGGCCGATGCGGCGCTGGCCCTGCAGGGCGCCCGGTCCATGGCGGGCGAGGACGACGAGCTCACGTTCGAGGATGGGCGCTGGCAGGACGCCTTCCTTTACGCTCGGGCCTGGACCATTGCAGGAGGATCGAACGAGATCATGCGCAACCTCATCGCCGAGCGTGGCCTGGGGCTCCCCCGGGAGCCGCGGGGCCAGTCGTGACCTCGACATCGCGCCACACCCACGCGCACCCGCCGCACGCGCAACGCGCCCGTGGCGCGGCGGCGGCCAACGACCCGTTCCCGGGCGTCGAGAAGGTCCGGCCCGGGCTGTGGAGCATCCCGGTGCCCCTGCCCAACAACTCGCTGCGCTACGTCCTCGTCTACCTCTTCGAGACCGACCGCGGGCCGTACCTCATTGACGCCGGGTGGAACACCGACGACGCATTCGGCGCGCTGCAGAGCGGCATGGAGGAGGCCGGCTGTGACATAGGCGAGGTCCAGGGCGTCATGGTCACCCACATCCACCCCGACCACTACGGCCTGGCCGGCCGGATCCGCGAGGCCTCGGGGGCGTGGATCTCCCTGCACCCGGCCGACGCCGATCTCATTCACGACCGCTACGACGAGCCCGACGACCTGCTCGACCGCGTGGCCGCCGCGCTGCGCCGCATGGGCGCGCCCGCCGAGGAGCTCGAGCCGCTGCGCAACGCGGCCATGCCGGTCCGCTCCCTGGTCGACGCCGTCGTCCCCGACGTGCTCCTCGAGGACGGGGCGCGACCCGA
>JBEKVF010000056.1:0-11659 GCA_049514295.1 Acidimicrobiales bacterium | reverse complement strand
GCAGCCCCGGGCCGACGGAGTGACCGCCGAGGGTCAGCATGCCCGCGCCGAGGGTGGCGCCGGGCCCGGGTGTGTCCGGATCCGGCGTCGCCGGAGATGTCGGGATGCTCGTGTCGCCCACGGGCGCCCTCGCCCTGGCGGCCTCGTAGCCGATCCCGGCCAACATCCATACGAGGAGGAGGGCGGCATTCAGCGGCCGGTAGGCCTGTGCCAGCGCGCTGATCGTGAGGTGGTACTGGTGCGGGCCGGTGTCGATGCCCAGCACGTCCCAGGCGAGCGCCACCACGAACAGCACGATCCACGGCGCCACGCCTCGCAGGGCCAGCCGGCCTCCCCCTCGGCCCGGACGCGGCCAAGGGTCGTCGACCGGTGGGAGGTGCCAGCCGAACCGCTTCCCCCGTGTGCCGCGCCACAGCATGAGGTCGACCGCGACCACGGCCCCGAGTGAGAGCACCCAGTTGATCTCACTCGGGGCAGTGGAGCGGTGAAAGACGCTCACCCATCCAGACCACGCGCAGAGGGCCACGCCGGCGATGCCGAGAAGGAGGCGGTGGCCACGCACCGCACCGGTATAACCCAGCGCCGGCGAATCGGCATCACGTGTGTCACCGGTGAGGGAGACCAGACGCGGACTGGGCACGCGCCAAGGTCGATCCCGGCCCCGGTATCCCCGGGTTAGGGTCCGCCGATGCCCAAGGGGGTGTTGCTGCGGCACCGCGACTTCCGGCTCCTCTGGGGCGGCGAGACGGTGAGCGAGCTCGGCTCGCAGGTGAGCCTTCTCGCTATTCCTTTGTTGGCGGTGCGCACGTTGCACGCCACCACCTTCGAGATGGGGCTGCTGACCGCGGCGTCGACCGCCGCCTTCCTCGTCGTCGGGCTTCCGGCCGGTGTGTGGGTCGACCGCATGCGGCGGCGCAGGGTCATGGTCGTCGCGGACCTGGGCCGGATGCTCGCGCTGGGGTCGGTCCCGGTCGCCTACGCCCTCGGCGGTCTCACCCTGGCACAGCTCTTCGTCGTCACCCTGGCCAGCGGGATCTTGACCGTGTTCTTCGATGTCGCCTACCAGTCGTACCTGCCCGCGTTGGTCGGGAGGGAGCACCTGGTCGAGGGCAACGCCAAGCTCACCGGCAGCGCTCAGGTGGCCGCAGTGGCCGGCCCGAGCGTCGCCGGCGGCCTCGTCCAGGCCATCGGCAGCTCGGCCGCGGTGGCTGCCGACGCGGTGAGTTTCCTCGCCTCCGCGGCCGCCGTCACCGCCATTCGCAGCCCCGAACCGAAGCCGCCGGTGCCCCACGGAGGGCACCCCAAGCTGGTCCACGACATCGGCGAGGGACTCCGCTTGGTCTTCGGCAACGCGTTGCTGCGGGCCATCGCGGCCACAACCGCGACTTCCAACCTCTTCAGCGGTGTCGCCGCTGCGGTCGAGATCGTCTTCCTGGTGCGCGAGGTGCACGCCTCGCCCGGGGTCATCGGTCTGCTCTTCTCAATGGGTGGCATCGGTGGCGTGCTCGGGGCGTTCGTCGCCGGTCCGATGGCCCGGCGCTTCGGCGGGGTGCGTGCCACCATCATCGGCATCGGCGGCAACGTCGGCGCGCTGCTGATTCCGCTGACGATGCCCGGTGTGGGCCTGCTCTTCTTCGGGTTCGGCACGTTCGCCATCGGGTTCTCCGCGGTCGTCTACAACATCAACCAGGTGAGCTTCCGCCAGCGCCTGTGCCCGGACCGGCTGCTCGGCCGGATGAACGCCACCATGCGCTTCGTCGTCTGGGGGGTTCTCCCGGTCGGCGCCCTCCTCGGTGGGGTGCTCGGCTCCGTCCTCGGGCTGCGACCGACGCTGTGGATCGGCGCCGCCGGCGAGGCCGTGGCGGGGGTCTGGCTCCTGGCACCGCCCATGCGCAGCATGCGGGACTTCCCCGACACCCCGAGGTGAGTAGCCCTCCCGTGAAGTGACATCCGGCCCTACCTCCAACCCTCTCATGGTCCGAAGCTGGAGGCAGGGCGCGTCCCGCCGACATCTCCGGCGCCCTCCTGGGAGCACGACCATGCGAGACCTCGCCGCAGACATGGCAAGAGTGGTGCAGAACGCGATCCGGGATGCCGGCCAGGTGTCCTTGTCCTTGTGGCGGGCTGCGGAGGCGTCAGTGGCACGCGGAACCGGCGCGACCCCGACTCGTCCGCCACCCACCGACGACGAGCGGCAAGCGATAGCCGCCGACCTCGCGAAGCTCGAGGACTCGATGTCGAGGCGGGAGTCCCGGCATGCCGAGGACATCGCGCTGGTCCATCCGGACCATCGGGCGGACGCCGTCAACCTCACGCACTACCTGGCGCTGCGCCAGGGTGACGAGAGGGCGCTGCAGCGCCGGCTCGGTGAGCGTGGCCTCTCGTCACTGGGGCGCTGCGAGCCCCATGTCCTGGCGACCGTCGAGAGCGTGCGGTCGGCCCTCGACAGCTCCGTGTCCGTGCCAGTGCCACCTCTCCTCAGCTTCGAGGCCGGTCGTGCCGCGCTCGATCGGAACACGGACGCCCTGTTTGGCCCGCGCCCGCGCGGGAGGGTGCCGCGGGTGATGGTCACGCTGCCGAGCGAGGCAGCCACCGATTACCGGCTGGTCCGTCACCTCGTGTCGTCAGGCATGGACGTGGCGAGGATCAACGGCGCGCACGATGGCCCCGACGCGTGGGAGGAGATGGCCCGCAACGTCCGCAAGGCCTCCGACGAGGTTGCTCGCCCGTGCCGGATCTCCATGGACCTGCCCGGGCCGAAGATGCGCACTGGGCCCCTGGCCGAGGGCCCGCGCGTGGTCCGGGTGCGACCCGAGCGGGATCTCCGTGGAGTGGCTGTCGCACCCGCCACGGTCAGGCTGGTCAGCGGGACTCCGGCCGCCGGCGTGTCCCCGGACCTTCCGATCGAGGCCGCGTGGCTCGAGCGGCGCAAACCGGGCGATGTGGTCGATGTGGTCGACACCAGAGGCTCGCACCGGCACCTCGGCGTGGTCGCGTGCGAACCGGGAGTCGCGACCGCCGAGGCCTGGGACACCACCTATGTGGAGACGGGGACCCAGCTCGCCTGCGGCGGCGACACCACCACGATGGGGACCGTTCCCCCGGTCCCCCAGCACCATCTGCTGTGCGTCGGTGACCGGCTGCGCCTGACGGTCGGGTTGGAGCCCGCCGAGCCGTGGAGTCACGGCCAGCCGGGGACGGCCCGGATCGGCTGCACACTGCCTATCGTCTTCGACGTCGCGCAGCCGGGTCAGCACGTCGTGCTCGACGACGGCAAGCTCACGGGCATCATCGACCGTGTCGCCCCCGGAGAGATGATCCTCCGTATACAGACGGCCTCGGTCCGGGGCTCGAAGCTGCGGGCCGAGAAGGGGATCAACCTGCCCGAAGCCGATCTCCCGGTGGCCGCCGTGACCGATGACGATCTGCCGCTCCTCCAGGTGGCTGCGTCGCACGCGGACATGATCGCGTTGTCGTTCCTCCGTCACGAGCGCGACGTGGACACCATGCAGGAATATCTCCGCCGCGTCGGAGGGGATGAGCTCGGCCTGGTCCTGAAGATCGAGACCGGCGCGGCCTTCGCCCGCCTTCCAGAGATCCTGCTGCATGCGATGCGTTCGCCGCGTGTTGGCGTGATGATCGCCCGCGGCGACCTGGCCGTCGAGGCCGGCTACGAGCGGCTCGCCGAGCTGCAGGAGGAGATCCTGTGGTTGTGCGAGGCGGCCCACCTGCCCGTGATCTGGGCGACGGAGGTGCTCGACCACCTGGCCCAAACCGGGCAGCCGTCTCGGGCCGAGGTCACCGACGCCGCCATGGCGCAGCGGGCGGAGTGCGTGATGCTCAACAAGGGTCCCCACGTCGACACGGCGATCGTCGTGCTCGACGACATCCTCCGCCGTATGGCGGGTCACCAGCGGAAGAAGACGGCGCTCCTGCGGCGGCTGCACAGCTGGGAAGACGGCATCTGAGCCGGCGGCGAGGTGCGTCCGCGCTCATAGGCTGAGTCTCATGCGAGCGGTGGGGCTCATGGAGTTCGGCGGGCCGGAGGTCCTCCACATGGTGGAGCTGCCCGATCCCGAGGCAGGGCCGGGCGAGGTCAGGATCCGGGTACGTGCCGCGGCGGTCAACCCCACCGACACCGTCCTGCGGAGCGGCGGCCGGGCCGACCGCCTCAAGGACGTGGCACCGCCGCACGTACCTGGCATGGACGCCGCCGGGGTGCTCGAGAAGCTCGGCGAGGACGTGGTGACCGACTTGCGGGTCGGCGACCGAGTGATGGCGATCGTGCTGCCTCTGGGGCCCCGGGGTGCCTACGCTGAGCGCGTGGTCGTGTCGGCCGACTCGGTCGCGCTGGCGCCGGCCGCGGCGACGGATGTCGAGGCGGCCACGCTGCCGATGAACGGGCTGACCGCGCGTGCGGCGCTCGACGAGCTGGCGCTCGCGCCCGGCGGGACGTTGGCCGTGACCGGCGCCGCCGGCGCGGTCGGCGGGTACGCCATTCAACTGGCGAAGGCAGCCGGGCTGACGGTCGTCGCCGATGCTGCTGCGGCCGACGAGCTCCTGGTGCGGGAGCTCGGTGCGGACGTCATCGTGCGCCGGGGCGACGACTTCCCCGCCCGGGTACGCGCTGTGGTTCCGGGCGGCGTGGACGGATTGGTGGACGCCGCGCTCCTGGACGAGCTCGCCGTCGGCGCGGTGCGGGACTCGGGCCGGATCGCCACCTTGCGCGGGTACGATGGGGCGGGGAGCGAGCGGCGAGGCATCACCTTTTTCCCGGTCTACGTCCGCACCCACGCGCACGAGCGGGACAAGCTCGACCGCCTGCGTGCGGACGCCGAGGACGGCACGCTCACCCTGCGGGTGGCGCGCACCATGCCTGGCGAGCGGGCCGCCGAGGCCCACCGGTCCTCGAGGCCGGGGGGATCCGGGGACGGCTCGTCCTGGAGCTGTGAGCGCTACCGACCCGGCTCGGAGAGGCCGATGGCGGGGAGGTCCTCGATCTCGCGCTTGGTGAGTGTGACGCTGATGCCACCGTCCATGCGCGCGACGGCAGCGATCGGGATTGCGACCTGCTTGCGCCCCCAGAGGTGCCCTTCCTTCAGCAGGACATGGGTCACATGCCCGTGCGTCGGCTCGACGACGAGTCCCTCGACCTTGCCGATCTCACCGTCGGTCGCATGCACGGTCTCGCCGCGCCGCACGCCCACCTCGCCGGGCGGCAGCGTGTCGCGGGTGAGGATCCCGCTGGCGTTGGCGACGGCGGGATCGGCACCGCCCTGGAGCCCGTAGTAGGGCCAGTAGTACAGCTCGAACTGGGTGTAGTCCTGGTAGCCGCTGCCCCCGGGCAGGAAGTCCGTCTCCTCGGCGTGGGGCAGCTTCTCGAATTCCTCGAGGGTGCAGCGCAGGCGGACCTCCCCGGCGCCCGAATCGACCAGGTCGAGCGGGACGAGGCGCCCGAGGCCGCTGCGGTGCTCGGGCTCTATCACCAGGTGGGTGACCTCGCGGGCCACTGGGTCCACGACCACCCTGCTCACCGCGCCGCAGGGCCCGTCGCTGCACGCGGCAGCGGACCCGATCGTGAACGTGGCGTCTGCCATGTCGACCTCCTTGTCGCGGGCAACCCTAATGACTGCGGAAGAGCCGAGTCACCAGCCGCGCAGGTCGACGTCCCAGCGCTCGGTTACCTCGTCGCCGTCCACGACGTGAAGATGCTCGTGGTACGCCACGGTGGGGTCGACGTGGGCGGGCAGGACGCGGATGCGTTCGCCGACCCGCAACCGGGCCTGCGGGACGAACGTCAGGTGTTCGTCGGAGCAGAACCACACCTCGGCCCCCTCCACCGACGGGTTGCCGTGGTCCATGCCGAGGGCCTTGAGGCCGCAGTCCGCGACCACCCAGCCGTCCGACACCGAGATCACGGTGGACAGTACCGTCAGCGCCTGTACGAAGGGCAGGCCGAGCTTGGCGTAGGCCGTGTCCATCAGTGCGTACGACCCCGCCTGAATTTCGGTGGCCCATGTGTTGATGTCGTAGGTGCCCGTGCCGCCCGCCGAGATCACGTCCCCGCCGACCTGGTCGCCGGCGAGCACCAGCCGGGCCATGGAGTCCCGGAGCATCTCGGTCCTCTTGTCCCGGTCCTCCAATCCGACGATGTGACCCTCGTACCCCATGACGCCGCGCACCCTGAGGCCGGCGGCCCGCGCCCGCTCAGCCAGGCGGCCGGCGTCCTCCGCCCGGCAGCCGCAGCGGGGGAGCCCGACGTTGACGTCGATCAGCACCTCGGGGACGCCGGCCCGTGCGGCGGCGGCGATGGTCTCCTCCGAGTCCACGGCGACCGTCACCCGTGCCCCCTCCCGGGCCAGTGCGCCGAGCCGGGTGGCGTCGGCCACCTCGTTGGCCAGGAGGAGGTCATCTCCGAGCCCGGCGTGTGCCATCCCCTCCATCTCGGCGATGGTGGCGCAGGTGAACCGCGTGTGCCCCTGTGCCGCCTGGCGCGCCGCCAGTGCGGTGCACTTGTGGGCCTTCACGTGCGGCCGCAGCCGGTCACCGGGGAGTGCCTGTGCCATGGTGCGCAGGTTCGCCTCCAGCCCCGCCCCGTCGACGAGGAGGGCCGGCGTCGTCAGCTGCGCCGTCTTCACCGAGGGGAGGCTACCGGCCGCCGCGGCGCGGCGGCGGCCGCTCGGGTACTCTGCGCGCGGTGAGCACCCCATGGCTGGGAGATGCCTGCGGCCTGGTCGACGCCTTCCGGGCCAAGGAGCTGTCCCCCCTGGAGGCCCTCGAGGCCAGCATCGCCGCCATTGAGGCGTCGCCGCTCAACGCCTTCAGCCACACGGACTTCGAACGGGCCCGGGAGGCCGCGAAGTACGCGAACGTCTCGTTGCCCTTCGGCGGTGTCCCTTGGGGCATCAAGGAGCTCGAGCGGGTGGAGGGCTGGCCCTACACCGAGGCGTCCATGCTCTTCAAGGACCGCGTCTCTGACCACGACGACACCTCGCTGACCCGCTTGCGTGCTGCCGGCGCGGTCCTGGCAGCGCAGACGACGGCCAGCGAATTCGGCGGCATCAACTGCACCTCGACGGAGCTGCACGGCACCACACGGAATCCCTGGGACCCCACGCGCACCCCCGGGGGGTCGTCGGGCGGCACGGCCGCCGCGGTGGCGGGCGGCCTCCTTCCAATCGCCACCGGGAGCGACGGGGGCGGGTCGATCAGGATCCCCGCCGGCTTCTCCGGGTTGTTCGGTCTCAAGGCCACCTACGGCCGCGTGCCGAAGGGCCCCGCAGCCGGCATCGAGCCGCTCACGTCGGTCCTCGGCTGTCTCACGCGCTCGGTGCGTGACACGGCGCGCTACTTCGATTGTTGCAACGGCTTCGACCGGCGCGACCCGCTCAGCCTTCCCGTCGTGGGCGGGTGGGAGGCCGCGCTGGGCTCGTACGACCTGGCGGGCATGACGGCAGCCATCGTGGTGGACCTGGGGATCGCCAGCGTGCGCGACGAGGTCGCGGACGTGGTGGCCAGCGCCGCCGAGCAGCTGGCCGCGGCGGCAAACCTTCGTCTCGTCACGGTTGCGCCCACGCTTCCTCCGCTACGCGGGCAGTGGGCCATGGCCAACCAACCCGCCTTCGTGGCGGACCTGGGAGACGCGTATCCGGACCGGTTGGACGGGCTCTCGCGCGAGATGCGGGCCGGCCTGAAGGCGGCGCAGGAGCGGTTCACCCTGGAGCGGGCGGCCTCCATCGAGCGCTACCGGCGCCAGCTCAACGAGGCGATGGCGGACCTGTTCGACCAGGCGGACTTCGTCTTCTGCTCCACCAATCCCGACGTCGCCTTCGCGGCCGAGGGCCCACCGCCATCGACGATCCCCGGGCACGACCTGATCCACGAGGTCGGTTTCGCTCGGGCCCTCATGAACACCGCCGCGCTCACTGCGCCCTCGAACCTCAACGGCAGCCCTGCCATGAGCATCCCGGCCGGGCTGGTCGACGGGGTGCCCGTCGGATTGCAGGTGCTGGCGGGGCATCACCGCGAGGAGCTCCTGCTCGATCTGGCCCTGGTCGCCGAACGCGCCATTCCCTGGCCGCTCGTCGCGCCGGGCGCACCGCACGCGGCGCCAGGCTGACGGGTTACGAGCCCAACGCGTCGCGCCAGGGGGTCATGTCGAGCCCCGGGTAGCGGGCCTGCACGCCGGTGAGTGTCGCCTCGTCCCAGTAGGGATGCCCGGGCTCGGGCACCCCCATGAGCGCCAGCTGGCGCGGCGTGGCCTGCTGGACGAACTTGCTCAGCTCGAACGAGAACCCCCTGAACGGCCACGCCTGGTAGCCGCCCCAGCCCGCGTCACGGTGGCGGAACGAGACGTGGAGCATGACCCGGTACCGGGTGGCATCGGTGAAGTCCACCGACCGGTGGTACACGTCGGGGCGGTAGGCCACGACGGAGCCGGCCGGTGCCGCCGCGTCCGACGGGTCGTCGTAGAGGTCGGCATGGTCCACGTAGTTCAAGGTGTGCCGCTCGACCGGGATGTCCTTGGTCTTCTGCCACGAGACGAACCGGGTGGCACCGTCCTCGGTTGTGACGTCCGTGAGGTAGACGAAGAACTCCACCTGCTTGTACCCGGGCTCGTGGCGCGGCACGACGAGCATGTGGTTGGGGTAGTCGGCGTGGAGGAGCTGGTTGTAGCCCGACCCCTGGCGGGCGTACTTGGCCGTGACGATGCCCATGTAGAGCGCAAGGTCCGTCGTGCCGGCCAGTCCCTCGGCGAGGTCGACGACGTCGTCGTGCAGGACGAGCGCGTTGAGACGGGAGCTGTGGAACGGGAACTCGGGCCACGGCGCGTCCCAGGTATGCCACTTGCCCACCTCGGTACCTCCGCGCTCGGCCATCTCGGCGGGGGTGGGGAAGTAGTGGTGCACCGCATCCTGCGCGGCGGCCAGTTGGTCGGGCGGTATGACGCCCGGAACGACGCACCACCCGTGGGTGTCCCACCGTTCCTTGAGGTCGGGCGTCAGCAACCCTGGTGCCACGACCGCAGGCTAATCGCAGCGTCTGCTATCATTAAAGGGCAGCCGGGTATTTCGCCCGGCGGGGCCCGTTCGAGACAACCGATCGAGTAGGCCACTCTCTCCCCGATCGGAGTCTCACCATTTCTTCCTTCTCAGACCTTGGCGTCCCCGCGGCGTACAACGACATCCTCTCCCGCCAGGGGATCACCGAGCCGCTCACCATCCAGTCCGCCACCATCCCGGCTGCGCTGCAGGGACGCGACATCTGCGGCAAGGCACCCACCGGCTCCGGCAAGACGTTGGCGTTTGGGATCCCCCTCGTCGTCAACACCGAGCGCTCGCTCCCGCGACGCCCGAAGGCGCTGGTACTCGTGCCGACGCGCGAGCTGGCCTCCCAGGTGCACGAGGTCCTCGGCGACCTCCTCGGGCACGAACGCAAGCGCGTCGTGTCGATCTTCGGCGGTACGGGCTACCGCGAGCAGGTGCGCGCCCTCCAGAAGGGCGTCAACATCGTGGTGCGGGGGCGGCGTCGCGGGGGGGCCCGCTTTGTGGTACGGGGGCGCCCCCCCCGCCGGGCGCCGCGGGGGGCCCCCGGGGGCCCCCCACCGCCAGGTCATGCTGTTCTCGGCCACCATCGGGCGCGAGGTGGAGTCGATAATCCGCAGCTACCAACGGGACCCCGTCAAGGTCGACATCGAGGCGACCGCGGAGGCCAAGGGGGACGTCGACCACCACTTCTGGAAGGTCGACCGGGCCGAGCGCGTCGCGATCACGGCCAAGTTGATAGAGCACCACGGGCAGGCCTTCGTCTTCTGCCGCACCAAGCGTGGCGCCGATCGCGTCGTCCGCCAGCTCCAGGCGCACGGAGTGCGCGCTGTCCCCATGCATGGCAACCGCTCGCAGGGGCAGCGGGAGCGCGCACTGGACTCGTTCGCCAAGGGCCGGGCGGACGCCCTGGTGGCCACCGACGTCGTGGCCCGCGGCATCCATGTCGACGGCCTGCCCTGCGTGGTCCATTTCGACCCGCCCACGGACCACGTGGATTACGTGCACCGGTCCGGCCGCACGGGCCGGGCCGGGCGCACCGGCACCGTCGTCTCGCTCGTCACCTCCGAACAGCGCCAGGACATGCACGGCGTGCAACGTGCGCTGGGACTCGAGCCCATCCTCCTCGCTCCGTTCTCTGCCACGACACCGGCGCCGCCGGAGTCGGATGCAGGCGGAGCGTCGAAGAGCCCGAAGGCCAAGAAGCTCACGGGCACGGTGAAGTTCTTCAACAACGCCCGGGGCTACGGGTTCGTGGAGCGCCAGGGCGGCGGTGATCTCTTCGTGCACCACTCGCAGGTCGAGGGGGACGTCACCCGCGGCATCGCGCTGGGCACGACCGTGGAGTTCACGGTCGGCACCGGCAAGAAGGGCGACGAGGCCCACAACGTGAAGGTGCTCTGAGTCGTCTTCCGGTCGGGCGGTTCAGCTCCAGGTGAGGAGCACCAGCGCCGCGCCGAGGGCGAGGTAGAAGCCGAAGGGCACCGCCGAGCCGCGCTCAGCCCGGTGTGCGGCGATCAGCCCGAACCCGATGACCGCCGCCAGCAGGTTGGCGAAGAAGAAGCCTTCGAGCAGCGCGGTCGGGCTGACCCAGGCCAGCCCGAAACCCACCACGAGGGAAAGGCGCACGTCGCCGAAGGCCATCCAGCGCGGGTTCATGAGATTGATGGCGAAGAAGAGCGCGAAGAGTGCGAGGCCCCCGAGCGACGCCACGAGGAGCCGCTGCCACTCGTGCATGACGCCGGCGATGATCACGCCGCTCACGATCACCGCCGCGCTCAGCGCGTACACGAGCGTCTTCGGCAGCAGGCGGCGGGTGAGGTCGCAGTAGGCGAGCTGGACCAGACCGACGAGCAGCAGGAGGGGCGGCAGCGCGATGATCGACCAGCCCACCCGGTGCAGCACGTAGGCCGGGAGCAGTCCCGAGGCGACGGCGAGGGCCACCCATTGGCCCCTTGTGACGCCTGGCGCGGCAATGTCGACGGTCGAACTCGCCGTGTCGGATGGCGCCGATGAGGAGCGCGCCACCGAGGCCGCCAGCTCGCGTTGCGTCACGGGGACCAGCAGCGAGCCGGCCGCAATCCCGAGGGCGGCGCCGCTGAGGAGTGTGATGGAAGCGCTCATTGCACCAGGGAGATGGCGCCGCAGTTCGTGCTGAGGTCAGCCACCTCGGCTCCGCCCACTGAGACGCCTGCCGCCTGGAGGATCGGCCCGAGCACACCGGCCAACGTCGAGGTGAGCAGCGTGAAGACGGGGCTCTGTGCACTGAGCCCGCTGTAGGAGAGGGTAGGGGAGTTCGAGCCGGCGACTTGAGGGTTGGTGTCGTTTGCCACCGTCGTGGCCGTCGGTGGCACGACCGACGGCCCATAGCCGAACTGGCTCCCGCTGTACCCCGACACCGTCAGCGTGGCGATGCTGGTGCCGGCGAGGGTGACGTTGCCGGTGGCCGTCGTGGTCGTGGGCTGGATATCGGTCACGCTCATGGAGTTGTTCGTGCACCTGAGCGTCTCGAGCGTGGCGGTGCCCTGGGCCGCCGACAGCGGGATGTCGAGGACGCCTGGCTGGCCGAGGACACTGAGCTGGAGGTCCATGCTGAGTTGGGCCGTGGAGGCCGT